>NZ_JBEXLP010000003.1:0-206760 GCF_040610035.1 Streptomyces sp. NPDC004542 | reverse complement strand
GGGGAGTCGAGGAGGTAGCACGAGGACATCTGGGGGTGCCGGGTGCCCGAGTTGAACAGGGTGGGGGAGGAGCGCCGAGCCGCTCGTCGACCGCGTACGGGTCCGCGTCCAGGTCGAACAGCCGCCGCAGCCGCTGGACGGCGGTGGTCAGGTCCCGCAGGTCGGTGAGGTGCAGCCGGGCGGCGAGCCAGCCGCCCGGGTGGGCGCCCGCCCCGGTCCTCGGCCCGCCCGTGCGCTCCTCGACGGCGGCGATGCCGGTGCCGTGGGGCAGCCGCAGCGTGCGCCGGTGGACCCGGCGGCCGGGCGGGCCGGTCACCTCCTCGACCCCGGGGACGGCCTCCCGCTGGAGCAGGTCGAACACGGCGGCGGACCGGTACGGCCCCCGGTGAGCGAGCCGCAGCGGGATCCCGGCGCCGGGCGTCGCGGTCCGCCGGCCCCGGGCCGCCCCGCCGGGCGCTGCGGCCCGCAGCGCGCTGGGCGTGGCCGCGTACACCGCGCGGATCGTGTCGTTGAACTGCCGGACACTGGCGAACCCGGCCGCGAACGCGACCTCGGTGACCGGCAGTGCGGTGGTCTGCAGCAGCACCCGCGCGGTGTGCGCCCGCTGCGCGCGGGCCAGCGCGACGGGGCCCGCGCCGAGTTCGGCGGTGAGCTGCCGCTGGACCTGCCGCGGGCTGTACCCCAGCCGCGCGGCGAGCCCGGCGACGCCCTCCCGATCCACCACGCCGTCGCCGATCAGCCGCATCGCCCGGCCCACGACGTCCGCGCGTACGTTCCATTCCGCGGACCCGGGCACGGCGTCCGGCCGGCACCGCCGGCACGCCCGGAACCCCGCCCCCTGCGCGGCGGCCGCCGTCGCGAAGAACCGCACGTTGTGCCGCTTCGGCGTGACCGCCGGGCAACTGGGCCGGCAGTAGATCCCGGTCGTCCCGACGGCGAAGAAGAACTCCCCGTCGAACCGCCCGTCCCGGCTGCGGACGGCTTCGTACCTGGTGTCCTCGTCCGTCATGTCTTCCAGTGTGGGCGAGCGCGGGGGGCCACGGCTGGCGGGAATCGGACACCGACCCGACCGCCCCGGCCCGGCCCGGCGGATCCAGCCCGTCCGGCGTTCGAGGACGAGGCCGTCCGGCCGTGCGGGCCGAGGCGGGGGCCTGGCGCGCGGGCCCGGGGGCCTGGGGGCCTGGGGGCCTGGAGCGGCAGCCCCCAGCCGCGGCGGGGACGGCCCGGACTCCTACCGCAGGCCGCCCCGCTTGGCCTCCATCGCGGCCTTGCCCATCGCACCCTTCCGTTTCCAGTCCCGCCGGAGTTCCGCGCGGACCCGCGCGTCGGTCTTGGCGACGATCCACTGGTTCTCCCGCATGAGCTTGCGGTAGCTCTCCAGCCGCCGCACCGGCAGCTCCCCGGAGTCGACGGCCGCCAGTACCGCGCACCCGGGCTCGCTCTCGTGCGCGCAGTCGTGGAACCGGCATCCCCCGGCCAGTTCCTGGATCTCGGAGAACACCTGCCCGACGCCCGCCTCGGCGTCGAACAGCCCCACTCCGCGCAGCCCCGGCGTGTCGATCAGCACGCCCCCGCCGGACAGCGCGAGCAGGTTGCGCGTGGTGGTGGTGTGGCGCCCCTTGCCGTCCACGTCCCGCGCGGCGCGGACGTCCATCACGTCCTCGCCGAGCAGCGCGTTGGCGAGGGTGGACTTGCCGGCACCGGACTGCCCGAGCAGCACGGACGTCCCCCCGCCGACCGTGGCGACGAGCACGTCGAGCCCGTCGCCGTGCAACGCGCTGACGGTGAGCACCGGCACGCCCGGCGCCGTCGTCTCCACGTCCCGCACGAGGTACGACAGCGCCACCGGGTCCGGCACGAGGTCGGCCTTGGTGAGCGCGACCACGGGCTGCGCGCCGGACTCCCAGGCGAGGGCCAGGAACCGCTCGACGCGGCCGAGGTCGAGTTCGACGGCCAGCGAGACGGCGATGACCGCGTGATCGACGTTGGCGGCGAGGATCTGCCCCTCGGACCGCTTGGAGGAGGTGGACCGCACGAAGGCGGTGCGGCGCGGCAGCAGCGTCCGCACGTACCGCGGGTCGCCGCCTTCGGGGTCGACGGCGGCCCAGTCCCCGGTGCACACGACCTTCATGGGGTCGCGGGGGACGACGAACTCGGTGTCGGCACGGACGACGCCGGCCGGGGTGACGACGTCGCACAGGCCACGATCCACCCGTACGACACGGCCGGGCAGGAGACCCCGCTCGGCAAAGGGAGCGAACTCGGCTTCCCAGCCCTCGTCCCAGCCGTAGGGAGCCAGGGGGTGCGACGGGGCGGAAGAGGCCGGAAGAGAAGAGAGATTCAAGGGGAAACCCTTCACAGGGCGGCCCCGGCCGCGCGCACGCGCAGGCGCGAAGAAGGCAGGAAGGATCAGCCGGAGACCGCGGAGGTGGAGTGGACGAACTTCTGGTTGCGGGCAGCGCCCAGCGCAGAGACAGCCATCGGTCACACCTCACGTTTCTCACTCGGCGGACGGCAGCGGCCAACAGCAACTGCCGGAAACGTGGCTCACCTTAAAGGCGCCCTCCTGCGGGCGCCACCGATTTTCCGGCCGGGTCGCGGTCACATTCGGCTGATTCACTTCCCTACATGTCTGAATCGTGACATGTGGAGCACAGCGCCGTCCGTGGAGCTGTGCTAGAGTTGCGGAGTCGCAGTTGTGGTACCCATATGCTTATGTGCGCCTGACGGGAATGTTTCTCCTTCAGGCGCATTATTTGTTTTCCGGCATCTCCGGATGGGGCCTCTGCCTACAGAAGGAGAATGTCATGGCACAGGGAACCGTGAAGTGGTTCAACGCCGAAAAGGGTTTCGGCTTCATCCAGCAGGACGGCGGCGGCCCGGACGTCTTCGCCCACTACTCGAACATCCAGAGCCAGGGCTTCCGTGAGCTCCAGGAGGGCCAGCGGGTCTCGTTCGACGTCACGCAGGGCCAGAAGGGCCCCCAGGCGGAGAACATCGTCCCCGCCTGACCGCCGGGCGCGTCATCCGCTCACCGGGGTCCGCACCGCCATGGTGCGGACCCCGGTTCGTGCTGTCTCCAGGAAGGCTAGAACCGCATGTCCCGCAGGTCCCAGAGGCCGAACCGGCGCGCCGCGTCGCCCCGGCCGTCGTCCGCGTCACCGGCCGCGTCACCGGTGAGGGAATTCCGGCTGCCGGAAAGCACGACCCCGCCACTGCCCGCCGTCGACGACTTCGCGGCTCTGGACATGCCCGCGGGGCTACTGAAGACCCTCACCGCGCAGGGCGTGACCGCACCCTTCCCCATCCAGGCCGCCACCCTGCCCAACTCCCTCGCCGGCCGCGACCTGCTGGGACGGGGGCGCACCGGCTCCGGCAAGACCCTCGCGTTCGGCCTGGCGGTCCTGGCCCGCACGGCCGGACTGCGTGCGGAGCCCACGGCACCCCTCGCTCTCGTGCTGGTGCCCACCCGGGAACTCGCCCAGCAGGTGACGGACGCGCTGACCCCCTACGCGACGGCGGTGAACCTCCGGCTGGCCACGGTGGTCGGCGGACTGTCCATCACCAAGCAGGCCGCTTCGCTCCGGCGCGGCACCGAGGTGCTCGTGGCGACTCCCGGCAGGCTCAACGACCTGGTGGAACGCGGGGACTGCGTGCTCGACCAGGTACGCATCACGGTGCTGGACGAAGCCGACCAGATGACCGACATGGGTTTCCTGCCACAGATCACCAAGCTGATCCAGCAGGTGCGGCCCGACGGACAGCGCATGCTCTTCTCGGCCACCCTGGACCGCACCATCGACCGCCTGGTCCAGCGGTTCCTGACCGACCCCGTGGTGCACTCCGTGGACCCGTCCGCGGGGGCCGTGACCACGATGGAGCACCACGTCCTGCACCTCCAGGACGAGACCGACAAGAAGGCCGTCACCACGCGCATCGCGGCCCGTGACGGGCGGGTCATCCTCTTCCTCGACACCAAGAGGTCCGCCGACCGGCTCACCAAGCGGCTGCTGGCCGTCGGTGTCCGCGCGGCGGCACTGCACGGAGGGCGTTCCCAGCCGCAGCGCACCCGCACGCTGGAGCAGTTCAAGAACGGCCAGGTCACCGCGCTGGTGGCGACGAACGTCGCGGCCCGGGGCATCCACATCGACGACCTCGACCTCGTCGTGAACGTCGATCCCCCCACCGACCACAAGGACTACCTCCACCGGGGCGGCCGCACGGCCCGTGCCGGCGGCTCGGGCAGCGTGGTCACGCTGGTCCTGCCCGACCAGAAACGGGACGTCACCCGGCTGATGTCGGACGCGGGCATCCGCCCCCGAACGGCCCGCGTCAAGTCGAGCGACACGGAACTGGCCAGCATCACCGGCGCCCGCGAGCCTTCCGGCGTGCCCGTCACCATCGAGGTCCCGCAACCGGCGGCACCGGCGGCGGCCCGCCCGGACCGGAAGACCGGCACCGAGCGCGGCAGGCGGCCGGCCCGCCGCCGAAGCGGCCGGGGCGCCGGGGCGGCGGGTGCCGGCCGCCGCAGTAGCGGCTGACCGCCTTCCGGGCCCCGCCGGACTGTGTTCTTCACTGTCCGGCTGCGGACCGAGGTCACCCGCGGCGCCGTATGGTTCGATGAGCGGCTGAGCCACCGAGCACGAGGACTGCGTGCGGGCTCGGATCGCGCACCGATGAGTTTCCCGCGCCGCGCCGGTCTGTACGCGTGGGACCGACTCACGGAAGGCTGGCGCCATGCGGAAACTGATCTACGGCATGAACCTGACACTGGACGGCTACATCGCCGCCCCCGGCGACGACATCGGCTGGAGCGCGCCGAGCGACGAGCTGTTCCAGTTCTGGTCCGACCAGTTGCAGGCGACCGACCTGTCGCTGTACGGGGGCAAGCTGTGGCAGACGATGAGCTCCCACTGGCCGACCGCCGACCAGCAGCCGGACGCCACCCCGGCGGAGATCGAGTTCGCGCGCCGCTGGCGGGACATGTCGAAGGCGGTGTTCTCCTCGACGATCGACAAGGTCGACTGGAACACCCGCCTGGTCACCGGCGACGCGGTCGCCGAGATCACCCGGCTCAAGGCCGAGCACGGCGGCCCGATGGCCATCGGCGGCGCGACGCTCGCCGGGGCGGCCGTGCGGGCCGGGCTGGTCGACGAGTACGTGCTGGTCACCGCGCCGGTCCTGGTGGGCGGCGGCACGCCGTTCTTCACCGCGCTGGACAACTGGGTGGACCTGAACCTGGTGGAGACGCGAACGCTTCCCCGCGGCGTGATCCTGACCAGGTACGAGACGAGGCGCTGAGCGTCCGGCACGCGACTCGACCGCCTGCCGGGTCCCCGCGAACGCACCCCGCCGGTCCTGGTCACCCAGGTCCCGGCGGGGATCGGCGGGCAGGCGGTCGACCGGCTCTCCCCGCCGCGTTCGAGGACGAGTCCGTCGAGAAGCCGGGCCGCTGACCGGCCCGCGCGCGGCGGCCGTGGAGCCGCCCGCTCGTCAGCGGGCCGCCGGCCGCGCTACTTCGCGCAGGTCTCGCCGTTGAGCGTGAAGTCGTACGGTGCCGAGTTGCTGCCGTGCCGGGAGGCGAGGAAGCCGAAGGAGAGGCTGTCGCCCGCGGCGACGGACTTGTTGTAGTCGGCGGCCTCGGCGGTGACGCGGGAGCCGTGCTGGCTGAAGCTCGCGTCCCACATCTGGCCCACCGACTGGCCGTCGCGGAAGGACCAGGCGACGCGCCAGCCCGACAGTGCCTCGTCCGTGGTGACGGTGACAGTGGCCTGGAAGCCGTCGGGCCACTGGTTGACCAGGTCGTACTGGACCCGGCAGACCGGCGAGGTGCCGGCGGAACCGCCGTCGCCGGGGGTCTCGTGGGCGGTGGAGGAGGAGGTGCCCTGCGGTTCCGGATCGGAATCGGATTCGGATTCGGATTCGGCGGGATCGGACTTGCTCGACGTGCCGCGCGAGGGGGGGTCGGCGGAGCGGGACGCCGAGGCCGAGGGCAGCGGGGCCGCGGTCGGCAGGGAGGGGCTGGGGTCGGCGACGGGCAGGCGGTCGTCACGGGCGGCCGCCGCGGTGTCGTCGCCGGAGGAGCCGAACGGCATCATCGACACCCCGAGCGCCAGCATCGACAGCAGGACGGCCGCGGCGAGCAGCCCGTTGCGCACGACCCGGTGGCGGTGCGCGGCGTCCCCGGGCTCTCCGGTCTCCGGGTCCCGCTGGGGGCTCGCCTTGCCCTGGCGGACCTCCACGGCCCGGCGGCGGCGCTCGAGGTAGGCGAGGCCGCCCCAGCCGATCACGCCGCCCGCCAGGGCCGCGGGTATGCCGCCGCCGTGCAGCCGCAGGCAGGCGGCGGCCTCGGCGCACTGCACGCAGGTCGCGAGGTGCCGCGAGAGGTCCTCGGGGGTGTCGGCGGCGGCCGAGCGGGTGACCGCGTCGAGGAGACGCGCGTAGCTGCGGCACTGCGCGTCCATCGGCGAGTCGACGTGGGCACGGTGGCAGCGGTCCCGGAACAGGCCCCGCACCTGGTCCAGTTCACGGGCCGCGGCGTTCGGGTCGAGGCCCAGGCGGCGGGCGACGGCGGGCAGCGGCATCGCCTCCACCTCGGCCAGCCACAGCAGCGACGCGTCCGCGTCCTGCATGTCCCGCAGACCGCGCAGGGCGACCGGGCGCAGCAGGGGCGGCCCGGTGTAGCGGGCGGCCTTCTCGGAGTTGAGCCACAGTCTGAGGTCGGGGTCGAGCTTGTGGCCGCGGCCGTCGGCCTCCCAGGCGGCCGTCGTGGTGCGTACGGCGGTGAGCAGCAGGGGGATCATGGGCAGCCGGGCCGGACGGCGGCCGGCGCCGCGCCCCGGCGTGGCCTCGGCCGCGCGGGCCTCGCGCAGTCCGAGCGCGAAGGCCTCGTTGGCCAGCTCGTTGGCCGAGACTGCGCCGGAGGTGCACAGGTCGGCATAGGAAAGCACCGCGTCCCAGTACTCGGAGAACAGCGCGGCCTCGGCGGCGTCCTGGGGCTTCGGCAGGTCGGGCATGGGTCTCCTGCATCCACAAGCGAGGTCAACTCACCATTCTTGGCGACGGAGTTGGGGGGAACCTCGCGGCAGGGCCAGAGCCTTTCACGTCACCGTCACAACTGACAAGCTGCGTATTCAAATCCGGTTGCCGGCGACCCCGCGGCCGGTCCGCCCGGTCGCGCGGACACCGGATCCACCGGTCCGTCAGCCGCCGTGCCGCCGCCGGAACGCTCCACGGTCCTGGCCCGCCCCACACGTCAGCCCGATGATAGGGACATGACGACGCGGTGCGGGAACATGGCCGCGGACCGCGCTCCGGTCACGGAACGCGCTGGTGTCCACCGTGCCCCACATCTCCGGCCTCTTGTACGGACGCGACCGCGTTCCGTCTCACCGTCCGTCGCGGCAGGATCACGCCTGTGCCGGTTCCCGCGCCGGGAGGCTGTCCATGAAGGAACTGACGGAGAAGACGGCGTGTCCGGGGCCGGGCGGGCCGTAGCCGGGGGGCGAGGAGAGGCCGAAGTCGTCCATGGTGGCGCGGTAGGCCTCCAGCAGACGGATGTGGTACTCCAGCGGCGCGCCCTGCGGGTTGGCCTTGCCGAGCGGGGTGGTGGGCTCGGGGCACCAGGTGGTGAAGCGGGGCGTGATGCCGTGCGACATGAAGAAGCGCAGGCCCTCCGTGGTGGAGGCGATGGCCTCGTCGACGGTGGTGAAGCCGAAGGGCTCGGCCATCTCCACGCCCGCGACGAAGTTGGGGATGACGTTGCGGGCGCCGAACACCTCCGCCGAGTCCAGGATCCGCCGGTGCCACTCGTCGCGGCCGACGTAGCGTTCCTTGCCCGGGCAGTACAGCTCGAACAGGCGGCGGTCCCACACCTCGTAGTTGGGGTGGTAGATCTGCACGCCGTAGTCCTTGAACCGCTGCACGTCGTCGCGGGGCAGCGCCTGGGCGACGACCTTGCCGATCCAGCGGCCCGGGAAGCGCTCCTCGATGGCCTTGGCGTAGTGGCCGTAGAAGTCGGCCTCGTCGCGCCCGGCGACGGTCCTGGTGATGGCACCGCCGGTGAGGGTGTAGGCGGTGGACGCCTTCTGGGTGTCGTACCGGTCGATGATCTCCAGCGCCTCGAGGACCTCCTCCACGTCCTTGACGCCGGTGTACGGGCGGCCGGCCGCCTTGTGCTGGCGCCAGTTGTGGTTGATGTCGCAGTACTGGCACTCCTCCTTGGCGCCGAAGTACTGGCAGACCCGGAAGACGGTGAGGTAGATCAGGTAGCCCCACTGGATGGTCGGGGCGACCTCCATCACGGACTTCCCGTTGGACAGGGTGTGCCGGTAGTACTCGGGCATCGGCGGCACGCCGACGTCCGCGATCCGCTTCCCGTCGAGGTACAGCCCGAGCAGCCCCTCGTCGTCGGCGGCGACCCGGTAGGGCGAGGCCGGGTTGACGCGTACGGAGACGACGGTGCGCCGCAGGCCGTACGGGCCGCCGGTGAGGATGATCTCCTCGGGGGGCCGGCGCAGCGCGGCCTCGCCGAGCTCGGGCAGGGTGCCGTGGTCGAAGGAGAAGATGAAGTACGACTTCGGCTTCACCTCGCCACCCTCGTTGTCGGACAACGCGGACGCGTCGAAGGCGACCCCGCCCCGGAGCAGGTCCTCCTTGAAGACGGCTTCCCGCGGTACGTGCGGGAACCTCTCCATCAGATCCTCGACCAGCGCGGTACGGCTGCCCATCCCGTGTCTCCTCCCGGCTCAGGCGTTCGACTCCTCACGGTATGCCCCCGCCTGTGCGACCGCCCGGCCGGGTCCCCTCGTGGCGCGCGCGTGGCGCGGGTCACGGCCGCCTGGTCGACTCCCGCAGCACCACGTGGGTGCCCAGCACCAGGTGCCGGCCGTCGGGCGGCTCGTCGCGGTGCAGGGCCAGGCGGACCGCGGCGCGGCCGAGCTCCTCCTGGGGGACGTGCACGGTGGTGAGCGCGGGATACACGTCGCGGGCGACCGGGATGTCGTCGTAGCCGGCGACCGCGACATCGTCGGGGATGCGCCGTCCCCCCTCGCGCAGGGCCTGGACCACGCCGGTGGCGATCGTGTCGGTGGCGGCGAAGACCGCGGTGAACTCCGCGCCCGCCTCCAGGAGTTCGCGGGTGGCCCGGTAGCCGTAGGGGCGGGAGAAGACGCCGTCGAGGATCAGGCCGGGATCCGGGGCCAGGCCGAGGAGTTCGTGGGCCCGGGTGAAGCCGCTGACGCGCCCGTCGCTGGTGGACAGACCGGGGACCCGGCCGAGGTAGGCGATGCGCCGGTGGCCCGCGGACAGCAGATGGGTGGCCAGGGCGAACGCGCCGCCCTCGTTGTCGTAGTCGACCACCGTGGCGGGCACGCCCGGTCCGAGCGGCGGGCGGCCGACCAGGACCAGCCGGGAGCCCGCCCGGTCCAGGGCGTGCGCGAAGTGGGTCATGCGGTCCTGGTAGGGCTTGTCGTCCCAGGCCCCGCCGACCACGATCACCGCGTCCGCCCGCTGCTCGCGCATGGTCTCCACGACGGCGAGGATGCGGCGCGGGTCGCCGTGCGTGGTGCACAGCATGCACAGGCGGCCCTCCGCGGCGGCCTGCTCCTCCACCCCGCGGGCGATGTGGGCGTAGAAGGGGCTGGTGACGTCGTCGACGACGAAGGCGACCGTCTTGCTGGTGACGCCGCCGAGGGCCCGGGCGTGCGCGTTGACCACGTAGTCCAGTTCGCGCATGGCCTCGAGGACCCTGGCGCGGGTGGCCTCGGCCACCGGGTAGGTGCCGCCGAGGACGCGGGAGACCGTCGAGGCGGAGACCCCGGCGCGGGCGGCGACGTCCCGTACGGTCGAGGCGTCGCCGCCCGCCGCCCGCGTCCGCTTCGCCGTGCTCACGCCATCCGCTCCAGCGCGGTGTGGTCGATCGTATGCACCAGCCGGCTGCCGGCCGCGAGCCGTGCGGCCTCCTCCACGACCGTCTGTCCGAGGCGGGCGACCTCGTTGCCCAGGGAGCCGGCGAGGTGGGGGGTGACGAAGGCGTTGGGCAGGTCGAACAGCGGCGAGTCGGCGGGCAGCGGCTCGGGGTCGGTGACGTCGAGGATCGCGCTCAGACGTCCGGCGCGCACCTCGGTGACCAGGGCGTCGTGGTCGACGAGCGAGCCGCGCGCGGTGTTGATCAGGACCGAGCCCGTGGGCATCAGGGCGAGTTCCCGGGCGCCGACGAGGTGCCGGGTCTCGGGGGTCTGCGGGGCGTGCACGGTGACGATGTCCGAGGTGCGCAGCAGCTCGTCCAGCGTGACGAGGGGGACGCCGAGCCGGGCGGCCTCCGCCTCGTCGACGTAGGGGTCGGCGAGGCTCAACCGCAGGTCGTGGGGGCGCAGCAGTTCGATCAGCCGGCGGCCGATGCGGGAGGCGCCGACGATGCCGACGCGGCGGCCGTGGTTGCCGATGCCGGGCAGGAGGTCCCCGTAGGGGAAGGTGCGCCGGGTGCGGAGCTGGTCGCGGTATTCGAAGACGTTCTTCCCGGCGAGCAGGATCATGGCGAGCGTGTACTCGGCGACGGGCAGCGCGTTGGCGGCGGCGGCCGAGGAGACCGCGATGCCGCGCCGCCAGACCTCCTCGGTGGTGAAATCCTTGACCGAGCCGGCCGCGTGGAGGACCGCGCGCAGCCTGGGTGCCGCGTCCAGGGCAGCCGTGTCCAGGCGGGGGCAGCCCCAGCCGGTGATCAGGACCTCGGTGCGGGCGAGGGTCTCCCGTATCCGTGGGCCGGTGAAGTCCCGGGCCACCAGAGTGGGATCGATTTCTACGTGCTCGCGCAGCCGCGCGAGCACCTCCGGCGGGAAGATGTGCGGCATGTTCTGCTCCGTCATGGCGAACAGTGCCTGGGGACGCTCGGGCAAGGAAGTGATCCTCCGCCTCGGTGACGCGTGGACAGCAACCGGTCTCTACGCTAGGCGGGGGCGAATGAGAGGGTCAATGGACACGCATGCACCGGGAGGGGCAGGGATGACTCAGTCGGTCACCAACTGGGCGCGCAACATCACCTACACGGCGAAGGAGTTCCACCGTCCGGACTCGCACGAGGCGCTGCGGGCCCTGGTGGCCCGGAACGCGAAGGTGCGTGTGCTGGGCAGCGGGCACTCCTTCAACACGATCGCCGACCCGGGCGCCGACGGCGTCCTGCTGTCGATCGCCGGCCTCCCGCCGGTGCTCGAGGTGGACACCGCGGCCCGTACGGTACGGGTCTCGGGCGGCGTCCCGTACGCGGAACTGGCCCGCGCCGTCCACGCGCACGGCCTCGCCCTGCCCAACATGGCGTCGCTGCCGCACATCTCGGTGGCCGGTTCGGTGGCGACCGGCACCCATGGCTCCGGGACCGGCAACGGGCCGCTGGCCGCGGCGGTGCGCGCGGTGGAACTGGTCGCCGCGGACGGCTCGACGGTGACGTTCGCGCGCGGGGAGGAGGGCTTCGACGGCGCGGTGACCTCCCTGGGAGCGCTGGGCGTGGTCACCACGCTGACCCTGGACCTGGAACCGGCGTACGAGGTGGAGCAGCACCTGTTCACGGAACTGCCGCTGGACGGGCTGGACTTCGAGGCGGTGGCGGGGGCCGCGTACAGCGTGAGCCTGTTCACCGACGCCCGGGCGGCCGGCTTCCGGCAGGTGTGGGTGAAGCGGCGCACCGACCAGGCGCCGGTGGCCTTCCCGTGGGCCGCGCCGGCCACCGTGGCGCTGCATCCGGTGCCGGGCATGCCGGCGGAGAACTGCACCGAGCAGTTCGGGGTGCCGGGGCCGTGGCACGAGCGGCTGCCGCACTTCCGGGCCGAGTTCACGCCGAGCAGTGGGGCGGAGCTGCAGTCGGAGTACCTGCTGCCGCGGCCGGCCGCCCTCGATGCGCTGTATGCGATCGACGGGATCCGGCAGACCGTGGCCCCGGTCCTCCAGACCTGCGAAGTGCGGACGGTCGCCGCCGACCGGCAGTGGCTGAGCCCGGCCCACGGCCGGGACTCGGTGGCCCTCCACTTCACGTGGGTCGAGGACGCGGCGGCGGTGCTGCCGGTGGTGCGGCGGGTGGAGGAGGTGCTGGACGCCTTCGATCCGCGGCCGCACTGGGGGAAGGTGTATGCGATGTCCGCATACGATCTCCGTAGACGGTATGCGCACCTCACCGACTTCCAGGCCCTGGCCCGGTCCCTGGACCCGACCGGCAAGTTCACCAACGCCTTCGTGTGGGATGTCCTCGGCGCCTGACCCGCGCACGACTTTATAAAGCCCCTTTCCAAACCCCTTGTCGAAAGTCCTCGGCACGCCATAGCCTTGCGCCGCGCCGGTGCCCGTCTTGCCCGGCACGGCCTGGCAGCGATGGGAGGGGCAGCCTTCGTGAAGCGCACATCACGGGACATCCGCACCGCGAACCGTTACGAGGTGTTGCGCCAGATCATCGCCGAGTCGCCCACTTCCAGACAGGAGCTGGCGGCCGCCACGGGGCTGAGCCTGGCCACGGTGGCCACGCTCGTCGGCGAGCTGCTGGACCTGCGGATGATCACCGAGGTCGGCTTCGAGGACTCGGCGGGCGGCCGCCCCCGGGGGCTCGTGGCCGTCAATGCCGCGGGGGGCGCGCTGATCGGTGTGGACATCGCCGAGACCTACGTCCGCGTGGAGCTCTTCGACCTCGCGCTGAACGTGCTCGCCCGTGCCGAGGAGGACATGCGGCCCGGCGAGAGCCGCCCGGAGCAGGTGGTCGGCCATGCCGCCGCCGCGGTCGGGTCGGTGGTCGCGCAGGCGGGCGTCGAGGCGGCGCGCGTGCTCGGTGTCGGGGTGAGCGTGCCGGGGCAGGTGGACCGGGAGACCGGCGTCGCCGAGTACGCGCCCAACTGGGACTGGCGCGACGTACCGTTGCGCGATCTGCTCGCCGAGCACATCGCCTACCCGCTCCACCTGGACAATCCGCTGCGCGCCTGCGCGGTGGCCGAGCTGTGGTTCGGGGCCGCGCGCGGGCGCGGGAACGCCGTGGTGGTCAACCTCGGCACCGGGGTCGGCGCGGGTCTCGCGCTCGGCGGCGGGCTGCACCGGGGAGTCAGCAACAGCGCCGGCGAGTGGGGCCACACCACGCTCGTCCTGGACGGGCGACTGTGCCACTGCGGCAACCACGGCTGCGTCGAGACGTACGTCGGCGCGCCCGGCATCATGCAGAACCTGCGCGAACTCAGCCCGCAGAGCCCGCTGCTGCACCCCGAGGACCAGACGGCCACCGTCGACGCCCTGGCCCGGGCCGTCGCCACGCACGACCCGGTGGCCGTCAAGGTCGTCCGGGACACCGCCCGTTACCTCGGCGCCGGCATCTCCGACCTGATCAACCTGCTCAACCCCGAGGTGGTCGTGCTCAGCAGCTGGGTCGCCGCCCGGCTCGGTGAGCCGCTGCTCGACGAGGTGCGCGAGGCCGTCGCACGGCACGCGCTCAGGCGGCCGCTGGCCGCCACCGAGATCGTCCTGTCCCCCATCCCCACCGACCCGGTGTGCCTGGGCGCGGCGACGTTCGCGCTGGAGGGCGCGTTGCAGTCCGCCGGGCAGAAGACCACCGCGAAACGCACCACCCCCGCAAGGAGCCGTAGCGCACCACCTTCATGACGACGGAAGGGATGCACGTGCCTCACCCCCGCACCACGAAGTCCCGCACCAAGAGACCCCGCACCAGAAGATCCCTGGTCCTGACAGCCGCAGCCGCTCTCGCTGTCACCGGCCCCCTGGTGTCCGCCCCCACCGCCTCGGCCGCCGCCCCCACGGCGGCCGAGGTCTCCCCCCACGCCGCGCAGACCATCGACGACATCGGCGCCTCCGGTGCCTGGTGGGTCAACGACCTCCAGCACTTCTCGCCCGCCGTGCAGGCCCGGGTCGCCAGGCTGCTGTTCTCCGCCAGGGGCCTGGACCTGAGTTCGTACCGCTACAACATCGGCGGAGGTGGTGTCGGCGTCACCACCCCGGCCCGGGCCGCCGAGGACTTCCTCGGTCCCGACGGCGGCTACGACTGGGGCAAGGACAAGGGCGGCCGGACGTTCCTCGAGTATGCCGCCCGGTACGGCGTCGATGACCTGATCGGCTTCGTCAACAGCGCGCCCGCCCGGTGGACGACCAACGGGCAGAGCTGCGGCGGTGAACTGAAGGCGGAGAACGAGCCGGACTTCGCCGAGTACGTCGCGGACGTCACCGACCACTTCGCCCGCAGGGGCGTCCGGCTGGACTACGTCAGCCCCTTCAACGAGCCGGACAACGACTTCGGTTCGTGCGGCCAGGAGGGCATGAAGGTCACGGTCGGCCAACGTGACGACATCGTGCGGGCGCTGGGGGCCGAGCAGCGGGCGCGGCACCAGAAGACCTCCGTCATCGCGGACGAGTCCAGCCAGACGACCCAGTTCGTGTCCGAGCTGCCGCAGTGGATCTCGCAGCCGGGCACCGCGCAGTACGTGTCGGCGCTGGCCCACCACACGTACAACAACCCGAACGACGGCCAGCTGGGCAACGTCCACGAGACGGCGAGAGCGGTCGGCAAGAAATCCTGGGCCACCGAGATCTGCTGCTTCGGCAAGGGCACCACGGGCTGGAACCAGGAGTACGACCCGACCATCGACAACGCCCTGCTGATGTCGAGGATCATCTACAAGGACTTCGCGAGCGCCCACGACTCGGCGTTCCAGTGGTGGGTGGCCCTCGCCAGCGGGTACGGCAGTGATCCGGCCGCGAGGAACGACGAGGGCTGGAACGACGGCCTGATCTACTACGACCCCGACTACGCCGCCAACGGCAACCAGACGCTGTACTTCACCAAGCGGTACTACGCGCTCGGCCAGTACAGCAAGTTCGTGAAACCGGGCTCGGTCGCGCACAACGTGACCGGGGCGCCGGCCGGCGTGGAGGTGTCGTCGTACGACCGGGACGGCAGGTGGGTCGTCGTGGTCAACAACCACAACACCACGGACACCGCGCTGGACCTGCACTTCAACAGCAGGACACCGGTGCGGGCCCGGCAGGCCGTCCGTACCTCGGCCACCGAGGACTGGGCGGACGTCGCCAAGCCGTCGGTCAGCGACGGCACACTGTCCGCGACGCTCGCCGCGCGCTCCGTCACGACCTACGTGCTTGACCAGAGGGGGCACGGCACGTCGGCCGTGACCGGCGCCTGGCAGGGCAAACAGTCCGGCAAGTGCCTGACCGCGGACGTTTCCGGGGCGGCGATCAGCACCTGCACCGGCGAGGCCGGACAGTCCTGGTCGTACGACGCCAGGGGCGCCCTGAAGGGTGCCGCCGGATACCTGACGGCCGGGAGTACGGGCCTGACGGCGTCCGCGGAGTACACCGGCGACGCGGGCCAGCGCTGGCTGCTGAACGCCAACGGCCAGATCGTGAGCGAAGCGTCCGGCACGTGCCTGGACGTGAGCGGACAGGCGACCGCCGACGGCAGCAAGGTGATCCTGTACAGCTGCAACGGCGGCGGCAACGAGTCCTGGGCCAGGCAGTAGCCACCCCTCCCCCCTGACCGAGGGCCGCCGGCCACCCTGACCCGGCGGCCCTCAACCCCTCTGCCCGAGCTTCCCGTTCGTGATTCCGAACGGCAGGCAACGCTTCGAGCAGACTTCGTCCAACCCCTTGCCGAAGCCTTAGCCGAAGGTTAACGTCCCGCTCCGCAGGCCCACCGATTGCAGCCATCGGGCACTGGAGCAAAGAGCCGCAGCACCACTCGAGAAGACAAGGACGTCAGCATGTCGGCAATGAGCAGCAGCAACTGGGACCGCCGATCGATATTCCGGGCCGCCGCGGGCATGGCCGCCGCCGGCACGCTGGCCGCGTGCGGCAGCAACACCGGCCGCAGCGGCGGGAGCGGGTCGGGCAAGCAGCTCACCCAGATGTTCCACGCCTACGGCGAGGCGGGCACGGAGCAGGCCATCAAGCGGTACGCGGCCGCGTACAAGAAGGCCGGCGTGAACACCCAGTGGATCACCGGCAACACCTTCGAGACGAAGCTGTTCTCGGCGCTGCTGACCAAGCAGGCACCCGACGTCTTCGAGTTCCACCCGCAGCTCCAACTCGTCAAGAGCGGCCAGGTCGCGGACCTGAGCGACCTCATCGACCCGGTCAAGGACGACTTCAACCAGAACGACATCACGTCCCACACGGTCGACGGGAAGATCTACGGGATCCGGATGATCGACGACCCGCAGTTCTTCTACTACCGCAAGTCGATGCTGGAGAAGGCCAAGGTCGACGTGCCGACCACGCTCGACGAGCTGATCGAGGCGGCCGCCAAGCTCACCACCGACAAGGTCAAGGGCGCCTTCCTCGGCAACGACTTCACCGCCGTGCAGAACAACCTGATCGGGTCGGCCGGCGCCGAGTCCCTCGACGCGAAGAACCAGATCGCCTACCACACCGACGGCGTCGTCGAGGGCCTGAAGAAGCTGCGGAAGCTGTTCTCGAGCGGTCACGTGCTGCTGGACGCCCCGACCGACTGGTGGGACCCGTCCGCGCTCGACCAGGGCCTGTGCGCCATCCAGTGGGGCGGCATGTGGTCCATGCCGGTGATGCAGAAGGCACTCGGCGACGACCTGGGCATCTTCCCGTTCCCGAAGGTCGGGGACAGCGGCAGGCCGTCGGTCACCAACGGCGGCTGGTCGATGTTCGTCAACGCCAAGGGCAAGAACGTCGACGCGGCCAAGGAGTACGTGAAGTGGCTGTGGATCGAGCAGAAGAAGTACCAGGAGGACTGGGCGCTGTCGTACGGCTTCCACATCCCGCCGCGGACCTCGATCGCGAACGGCGCCGCCAAGCTCAAGTCCGGTCTGCCGGCCGAGGCCGTCAAGCTCTTCACCGACTACGGCCACTTCGACAACATCGCCTGGGACCAGGTCATGATCACGGCGTTCAACGACGTGATCGCCTCCGCCGTCCGCAAGAACGGCAACCCGGAAGCAGCCCTCGACGCCTGTGACAAGAAGGTCGACGTCGAGCTGAAGAAGCTGTTCGGATAGGCCGCCGGGAAGACCACGACATGTCGACCACCACCACGCGCGGGGTCGCCCAGCCCACCCCGGCCGAGGCCGCCCCGGCCCGGCCGCGGCGGGGCCTGCGGGGCAGCGCCACGCTGAACTTCTGGCTCTTCACCGGGCCGTTCCTCATCGGCCTGGTGATCTTCGTCTTCGTCCCCATCGGATAGAGCGTCTGGCTCAGCTTCTTCGACGCCCGCTACACCGTCACGCCGAGCAGCTTCGTCGGTCTCGACAACTACAAGCAGATCCTGACCAACAGCAACTTCCCCGACTCCCTGCTGACGTTCACCGTGTTCGCCGCGTTCATCGTGCCGACCACCTGGGCACTGTCACTGGGCCTGGCGCTGCTGGTGAACCGGCTGCGGTTCATGCGGGCCTTCTTCCGGTCGGTGTTCTTCCTGCCGACCGCCGTCTCCTACGTCGCCGCCGCGCTGATCTGGAAGATGTCCATCTTCAGCGGCGTCCGCTTCGGCCTCGCGAACACCGTCATGGGCTGGTTCGGCGTCGACAACACCGCCTGGCTGTCCAACCCGACCCCGCCCTGGTACTGGCTGGTCATCGTGACCCTGCGGCTGTGGATCCAGTCCGGCTTCTACATGATCCTGTTCCTGGCGGCGCTGCAGAACATCCCGGCGGAGCTGTACGAGGCCGCCGCCATCGACGGCGCCAAGCCGGGCTGGCAGACCTTCCGGCACATCACGCTGCCCCAGCTGAGGGCCACCTCGACCGCGGTGATCCTGCTGCTGCTGGTCGCGGCGTACCAGGCGTTCGACGAGTTCTTCAACCTCATCACGACCAAGGCGACCTGGGCCCAGACACCGCTCATGGAGCTCTACAAGGCGGCCCTCGGCACCAACCAGGACTACGGCGCCGGCAGCGCGGGCGCGGTCATCCTGTCGCTGCTGATCTGCATCGTCACCCTGGCCCAGGGCAAGATCATGGGCTTCGGAAGGGGGGAGGAGTCCAAGTGACCACCACCGCACCGCAGGTCGGCAAGGACCGCAAGACGCGCGGGAGCGTCCTCGGCAACACCGGCCTGTACCTCGCCGTCAGCGTCGCCGCCCTGCTCTTCCTGATCCCCTTCTACCTGATCGTCCGCAACGCCCTCTCCACGGACCTGGAGATCACGGGAGAGAACTGGAAGCTGCTCCCCTCCTTCCAGTGGGGCAACGTCTCCGAGCTGTTCAGCGACACGACGGTCCAGTTCGGCCGTGCCCTGTGGAACTCGACGGCCGTCGCGCTGCTGACCACCCTCGGCACCCTCCTGGTGTGCTCCATGGCCGGCTACGGCCTGGCCCGCATTCCCTACCAGCACGCCAACAAGATCTTCTACGTCGTCCTGGCGACCCTGATGGTTCCCACGGCCGTCACCTTCGTGCCCAGTTTCGTGCTGGTCTCGTCCCTCGGCTGGGTGGACACCTACCGCGGTCTGATCATTCCGGGCCTGTTCAGTGGTTTCACCTGCTTCCTTTTCCGGCAGTACTTCCTGGGATTCCCGAAGGAGCTGGAGGAGGCGGCACGCGTGGACGGGCTCGGCTACTGGGGCGCGTACTGGCGGATCGTCGTACCCAACTCGCTGAACTTCTTCGCGGCGATCGCCACCATCACGTTCATCAGCGGCTGGAACGCCTTCCTGTGGCCGCTGGTCATCGGCCAGGATCCCGGCTCCTGGACGGTGCAGGTGGCGCTCTCGTCCTTCATGACCAACCAGACCGTCAACTTCCACCTGATCTTCATGGCCACCGCCATTTCCATCCTTCCCCTGGTGTTCGTGTTCCTCTTCCTCCAGCGCTGGCTGGTGCAGGGGATCGCGCAGACCGGTATCAAGGGATGAACTAGGAGACCGATGTCTTTGCGCACCACAGCCGTCGACTACGTCGAGGACGTCTCACCCGGCGACGGGGCACTGCCGCCGCGCGCCCGGTACGCCGCCTCGGATGCCAGATCTCTCTCCCTGAACGGCAGTTGGCGGTTCCGTCTGTCGGCGACGGCGGACGCCGAGGACGACGCCTTCGCCGAGCCGGGGTACGACGCCGACGGCTGGGCGGAGGTGTCGGTACCGGGCCACTGGGTGCTCCAGGGACACGGCTCCCCCATCTACACCAACCACCTCTACCCGTTCCCGGTCGACCCGCCCCGCGTGCCGACCGAGAACCCGACCGGCGACCATCTGCGCGTCTTCGACCTGCCCGGGGACTGGGACCTCGAGAAGGGCGGGGCGGTCCTGCGCTTCGACGGCGTGGAGTCCTGCGCCCGGGTGTGGCTGAACGGCACCGACATCGGCGAGTTCAAGGGATCCCGGCTGCCGCACGAGTTCGCGGTCGGCCATCTGCTGAAGACGGCCGGCAATGTACTGGCCGTCCGGGTCCACCAGTGGTCGGCCGGCTCGTACCTGGAGGACCAGGACCAGTGGTGGCTGCCCGGCATCTTCCGTGACGTCACCCTCCTGCACCGGCCGGCCGGTGCCGTCCTCGACCACTTCGTCCACGCCTCCTACGACCACGTCTCGGCAGAGGGCACCCTGCGCGTCGATTCCGACGTGGACGGCCGGGTCACCGTGCCGGACCTCGGTATCGACGTCGCGACCGGCGAATCCGTGACGGTGCCGGTCGAGCCGTGGTCGGCGGAGACGCCGAGGCTGTACGACGGCGTGCTCGCCACCGAGGGGGAGCGGGTGCCGCTGCGCATCGGCTTCCGCACGGTCGAACTGGCCGGCGGCCTGATCAAGGTCAATGGGAAGGCGGTGCTGTTCAAGGGCGTCAACCGCCACGAATGGCACCCGGAGAAGGGCCGTGCCCTCGACCTGGAGACCATGCGCGAGGACGTGCTGCTGATGAAGCGGCACAACATCAACGCCGTCCGCACCTCCCACTACCCGCCGCACCCGGCCTTCCTGGACCTGTGCGACGAGTACGGGCTGTGGGTGATCGACGAGTGCGACCTGGAGACGCACGGCTTCACCGAGCAGGCCTGGCGGGACAACCCCGTCGACGACGACCGCTGGACCCCGGCGCTGCTGGACCGCGCCGCCCGCATGGTGGAGCGCGACAAGAACCACCCGTCCGTCGTCATCTGGTCCCTCGGCAACGAGGCCGGCACCGGCCGCGGCCTGACCGCCATGGCCGAATGGATCCACGGCCGGGACGCATCCCGCCTCGTGCACTACGAGGGCGACATCGACTGCCGTGACACGGACATGTACTCACGGATGTACGCCGATCACGCCGAGGTGGAGCGGATCGGCCGGAAGCTGGACGGAGGCACGCACAAGCGCCGCGAACTGCCCTTCATCCTCTGCGAGTACGGGCACGCCATGGGCAACGGCCCCGGCGGCATCGCCGACTACCAGCGGATCTTCGAGTCGTACGACCGGCTCCAGGGCGGCTTCATCTGGGAGTGGATCGACCACGGCATCAAGGACGAGCGGTACGGCTTCGCGTACGGCGGCGACTTCGGTGAGGAACTGCACGACGGCAACTTCGTCTGCGACGGGCTGCTCTTCCCCGACCGGCGGCCCTCCCCCGGCCTGGTCGAGTTCAAGAAGGTGATCGAGCCGGTCCGGATCGAGGGCGACCTGGCCGACGGGACGGTGCGGATCACCAACCGGTACGACTTCGCCGACCTGTCCGCGCTGGCCTTCGAGTGGGCGTTCCAGGTCGACGGCGAGACGGTCGAGTCGGGCTCGCTGTCCGTGCCCGTGCTCGCACCGGGCGGGTCGGCCGAGGTGAAACTGCCGGAACCGCCCGCCACACCCCGCGCGGAGAACGGTGAGACGCGGTGGACGGTACGGGCGCTGCTCGCCGCCGACACCGCCTGGGGGCCGAAGGGCCATGTGGTGGCGTGGGGACAGTGCGCCGTCTCCGCCCGGCAGGCACCGTCCGTCGCCGCGACCGCCGGACCGGTGTCCGGTGACCGGGTGATCACCCTGGGGCCGGGCTCCTTCGACGCCCGCACCGGAGCGCTCAGGTCGCTGGGCGGGGTGGAGGTCACCGGGCTGCGCCTCGACGTGTGGCGGGCGACCACCGACAACGACGACGGCGCCGCCTGGCAGACCGACATCCGCCACGCCGAGGTGTGGCGCAAGCTCGGCCTCCACCGGATGCGGCACCGACTCGACGCGGTGGAGGTGGGCGACGACGCGCTCACCGTGCGCACTCGGGTGGCGCCGGCCGCCTGGGAGGTGGGCCTGTCCACGGTGTACCGGTGGACGTCCGACGGACAGCGGCTGCGGCTGACCGTGTCGGTGACGCCGGAGGGCGACTGGACGGTGCCGCTGCCCCGGCTCGGCATCCGCTTCGGGCTGTCCGGTGCGGACACCGACGCGGTGAGGTGGTTCGGCGGCGGTCCCGGCGAGGCGTATCCGGACACCCGGGCGGCGTCGATGGTCGGCCGCTGGCAGTCGACGGTCGACGGCATGCAGACACCGTATGTCCGTCCGCAGGAGAACGGCGCCCGCGCCGACGTCCGCTGGGCGGAACTCGGCGGACTGCGCGTCGAGGGCAACCCGGAGTTCTTCTTCAGCGCCCGGCGCTGGACCACCGAGCAGCTGGACGCCGCCGCCCACCGCACCGACCTCACCCCGGGTGAGACCGTGTGGGTCCACCTCGACCACGGCCAGCACGGCATCGGCACCGCGTCCTGCGGCCCGGGCCCGCTGCCGCGGTACCACCTGCTCGCCGAGCCCGCCGAGTTCTCCTTCGTCTTCTCGCAGGCCGCCGTGTCCTGAATCGGGATCAGACCCCCGCGTACCGGCCCACGCCCGCGTACGACTCCGCGCCCGTAAAACCAGTGGCGTCGGTGGCGTACGCGGGTGTGGGCTTGTCCCATCCCCCTCTTCCGCCCTGCCCTCCCGCCTTACCCACTCGGCCGATGCCGGTGCACCGCCAGATCCAGCTGCAGTTCTTCCCCACCAACGCGATCGGTGACCTGACGGTGGCCGCGGGGCTGATGGCGGGCGCCCTGGGCCGCAGTCATCTGGACTGGACGGCCGGCCGGATCACCTACCTGATCGCGGCCGTCCTCGGCGGAATGCTCCTGGAGGCGGCCCTGTTCACGGTGGTCGCCGCGGCCTCGCTGCGCTTTCCGGCGGCCGGCTACTGGGGCCACTGGCTGGAGGAACTGCTCGGCACCTTCGGCAGTTACCCGCTGAACGTGCTGCCGAGGGCGGTGGGCGGCTTCCTGGCCTACGGCCTGCCCCTCGCGTTCGTCGCGTACTTCCCGGCGGCGGTGCTCACCGGCCACGGCCACCACGCCGGGGCCCCGTACTGGCTGGCCGCCGCGTCGCCGCTGCTCGGTGCCGTCGCGTACCTGCTGTCCCGGTGGCTGTGGCGATGGAGCCTCGGCCACTACACGGGGGTGAACGGATGACGGCGGGCGACCCAACCTAGATGTCCTAGGATTGCGCCTAGGCAACCTAGGAGGTGTCGTATGGCTCGTGCCGGACTCACCGCCGACCGCCTGGTGGCGGCCGCGGCCGAGCTCGCCGACGAGGCGGGGTTCGAGAACGTCACCCTGTCGGCGCTGGCCCGCCGCTTCGGCGTGAAGGACGCGAGCCTGTACTCGCACGTCAGAAATCTGCAGGACCTGCGCACCCGGCTCGCGCTGTTCGCGGGTGCCGAACTGGTCGACCGGATCGCGGCGGCCGTGGCCGGCCGGGCCGGGAAGGAGGCGCTGGCCGCCTTCGCGGGGGCGTACCGGGAGTACGCCCTCGAGCGGCCCGGCCGGTACGCCGCCACCCAGATCCGCATCGACCAGGACCTCGTGGCCGGCTCCCCCGCGATGCGCCGCACCGCCGAGGTCACCTACGGCATGCTGCGCGCCTACGGCCTCGAGGAGCCCGACCTCACGGACGCGGTGCGCCTGCTGCGCAGCACCTTCCACGGCTACTGCGCCCTGGAGTCCGCCGGCGGCTTCGGCGCCGCCCGTGACGTGCGGGCCTCCTGGGACCGCGCGATCGACGCCCTGCACGTCGCCCTCGCGCACTGGCCCCGGGAGAGGGACAGCCGTGACTGAGCCGTACTACGACGTCACCGGCAGCGGGCCCGTCCTGCTCGTCGTCCCCGGCGGGGCCGGGCATCCGATGGGGCTCGGCCCGGTCACCGAACGGCTGGCCGAGCGGTTCTCGGTGGTGACGTACGACCCGCTCGGCCTCGCCCACGGACGGCTCGGGGCCCCGGTCGCCGACCAGCGGCCGGCACGGACCGGGTGAGGCGGTCGCCGCCCGTAAGGTCACCGGAGCGGACCGGCCGGCCGGGCGGAGCGCGCCCTGAGCAGGGCCGCCGCCAGCCAGGCCGCGAGACCCGTACCGGTGCATGGGCGGTCGGCAGGTCCTGGCGGCACGGCGGCTGCTGGCCGAGACGCTGGACGGTGAGCTGACCGAGCACGACGCGGTGGGTGCCGCCCGTGCGGTGGTCGCGGAACTCGGGGCGCACGAGAGGCTGTTGGAGCTGATCGCCGAACTCGCCTCGGGCGAGGGCGGTCCGGAGGGCTGTGCCGGGCGGTCGAACGAGCCGGTGCGGTCGCTATCGGTCCGGCCGGCGCGCCAGCGCCTGTACGGCGTCGTACGAGGGCGTCGTCCCCGGCGGTGTGCGCCCGTCGGCGATGTCGGCCATCGCGTCGAGCGCGGCGCCCAGCGCGCGGCGGTAGAGCAGGGAGCCGAGGCTGACCCGGCTCACCCCGAGGCCGGCGAGGTGGCTGACGGTGGGCCCGGCCGGCGACCAGAGGACGTTGAGGGGGACGTCGAGGTGCCGTACCAGCGCGGTGATCCGCCGAGGGTCGGTGAGGCCCGGGACGAACACGCCGTCGGCTCCCGCCTGTTGATAGGCGTCCAGGCGTGCCTCCGTGCCTTCGCCGTCGGCCAGCCAGTACGTGTCGGTGCGCGCGTTCACGAAGAGGCCGGGTGCCGCCGACTTCACCGCCGCGATCTTCGCCGCGAGCCGGCCGGCCGGGCCGTTGCCGTCCTCCAGGTTGATCCCGGCGGCGCCGACGGCCCACAGCTCACTCGCCAGCTCCCCCACCTCGTCGGGGTCGTCGCTGAAGCCGCCCTCCGCGTCCACGGTCAGCAGGAACGGCCCGCTGCCGAGGGTGAGGGCGAGCCGCAGAGTGTCCTCGCGGGTGGCGGCGGCGCCGTCGGGCAGTCCCGCCGCGGCCGCGACGCCGAGACTGGTGGTGCCGATCGCGGCGAAGCCCCGGGCCGCGAGGGCCGCCGCCGAGGCGTGGTCCCAGGCGTTGGGCAGGAGCAGGGGCTCGCCCCGGCGGTGCAGCCCGGCGAACCCTGTCATGACCGGCACGGCTGTCGCGACAGGTCGCCTACGGCGTCGGCGTAGTAGGTGGACTCGATCAGGTGGTGGGCGAGTTCACGGAAGCTCCAGCCCTCGCCGGGCGAGGCGTCGAGCTGCTCGCCGGTCAGCGTGTCCAGGCGGTGGGCCCAGATGCGGGCGAGACGAGTGAGGCGGCTGCGGGCCTCGTCGAGGTCCTCGGCCGTGAAGGGCGCGAGATCGGCGGCGGTGGTGATCGCGGAGGCGTGCCAGTGGTCGGGCTGGGGTTCCGCGCCCGCCAGCCGGGACTCCAGTTCCGCCAGGTGGTCGACCAGGTGGTCGGCGACCCGGCGGATCGCCTTGTGCGGGGTGTGGTCGCGGCCGTCGGCGCGGGCGGGGGTGCCGTCCCAGGCGGTCCAGGTGGCGGCCAGGCTGAGAACGTGGTCGACCATGGCGATGACGGACCGGGCGAGTGCCGTGCCGGGTGCGGCGGCGGGCACGGCTGCGGGCGTGATGTAGGGCGCGGCGGCGGGCGTGTTGTCGGGCGCGGCGGCGGATGCCGTGTCAGGCACGGCGGCGGTTGCGGTGTCGGTCATGCTCCGCACGCTAGGCGCGGATCTCTTTGGTGCCGGCCGAAGTGTCGGCGCCGGGCCTCCTACGGGGTGCGTTCGCCCGCGCTGCGCTCCACACAGAACTCGTTGCCCTCCGGGTCGGCGAGGACCGCCCAGCCCGTGCCGTCCTCCCCGCGCCGGTCGCCGACCGGCGTGGCGCCGAGGGTGAGCAGCCGCTCGACCTCGGCGTCGCGGGTGCGGTCCTGCGGCTGGAGGTCGAGGTGCACAGGGTTCTTGACGGTCTTGGCGTCCGGCACGGTGACGAAGAGCAGACCCGCGCCCTCGATCAGCACCTCCTCGTCACCCGGCCGGTCGTCCTCGTGCACGGGCAGGTCCAGGACCCGGGACCAGAAGGTCGCGAGCGCGTGGGCGTCCGCGCTGTCGACCGTGATGTGACGGATCGTGGACGTCATGGGTGTGATTCTGGTGCGCGCCCGTCGGCCGGGCGAGCGGATTTCGGCCACCCCGCCGGGCCGGGGCCCGCTGTCACCGACCATCCCGGGCCCGTTGAGCGCCCGTCCGGCGCCGTGAACCGGAAGACCTCCGGCGGGCCTTCCGCCCAGCGGACGGTGAGCTCGTGCTCCCCCCGTACCTCCACGGCCACCAGGTCCGCCAGGTGCGGGGGCTCCGCCTCGGCGGTGAGACGGGTCAGGGCGACGAAGAGGGTCGCCTCCTCGCCCGTCGCTCCCTCGAGGTCCGCCGACAGGCCCACGGCCGGGGTGAGTTCGGCCCGTACGCCCTGCGGTGCCGCCCAGCCGGTCACCCGCACCGGCGTCCCGGGTGCCGCTCCCGCCACCAGGTGCGCCCGCACCTCGGCCGCCCCCTCGGCCACCACCAGGCTGGTCACCGTGATCCCGTCCCGGACGGTGTGCCGGGAGGCGGCCCAGCCGTCCCCGACGCCCAGCGGCACGATGTCCGTGCGGCTCGCGTCGCCGCCCACGATCACGCTGTTGTCCGGGGAGCCGCCGTGGGAGCCGGCGGGCGCCGTCGCGGTGGAGTAGGCGAGCCGCGTGTAGTAAGGGTCGTAGCGGCGGTCCTCGCTGCCGTGGTTGTGCAGGCGGACCAGGCCGTCCGAACGCGTCGACTGGAGAAGCCAGTTGGGGGCGGCGACCGGGGTCACCGCGTCCGCGCGCTCCGCCGGGCCGGGTTCCTCGGCCGCCGTCCACACCTCGTGGTCCGGGGGGAGGAGCAGGCCGAGGAAGCCCTTGCTCGCCCAGTACGGCGAGGCGGGCCCCGAGTAGTTCTGGAGGACCGCCTCGTCGGGGCCGTGCCAGCCGAGGGTCAGCAGCCCCCGCTCGTCGACCGCTCCCCGGTCCAGGAAGTACTTCAGCGCTCCCGACGCGAGCCTGCGCGTCTCCCCCGGCGTCAGCGGTGTGCGTCCGGTGAGCGCGCCCAGCCACAGCGGGGCCGTCGTCGCGAAGCGGTAGGTGAGGGAACGGCCCTGGTGCATCGGGGCGCCGTCGGCGCCGAACAGGCGAGCGTAGTCGGCGAGGTGGGTCTCGAGGCGGCGTCCGTAGCGGTCGAGCAGGAGGGGGTCGTCCGCGAGCCAGGCGTGCAGCACCGGGTAGAGGTGCATGGCCCAGCCGTTGTAGTAGTCGAACTTGCGGCCGTCGCCGTCGGTGTACCAGCCGTCGCCGACGTACCACTGCTCGATGCGCTGCAGGCCGTGGTCGACGGCCTCGCGGGCGGCGTCGGGCTCGTGGCCGATCGCGGCGAGGAACCCGCCCACGGTGACGGGGAACAACTCCCAGTTGCACGGCCAGGGTTCGGCGGTGAGCGCGTCGCCGAGCCAGTTGGCCGCGCGCTGCCGTACGGCGTCGTCCAGGCGGTCCCACAGCAGCGGGCGGGTCAGGCGCAGCGCGAGCGCGATGGAGGCGGCTTCCACCAGGGGCTGGCTGCGGTCCTCGATGCGGGGCCAGGCGCCGGCGGTGCCCGCGGCGAGGCCCTCGGCGTAGCGGCCGAGCGCGGTCTCGTCGCGGCGGAAGGCGGCCAGCAGGAGGGTGCGGGCGTATCCCTCCAGGCCGTCGGAGAGACGGCCCGACCAGCTCTCCCGCTCGCCGGGCAGGAAGTACAGGGCGCGGTCGGGGGTGGCGTACGGCTCCACGGCGGCGAGCAGGGAGTCGGCGGCGGCCTCCCAGTGCGCACGGCTCAGACCGGTGCGGGGGCTGAGGGCGCGGTCGTCGGCGGGCGGGCGCATCAGGTTCCTTCCAGGCGGGCCCGGGGAGGCGGGGCCTGGGACGCCCCGGTTCCGGTCGGGGCGCCCCAGGGTCTCATCCCACCCGCACCTTGCCCTCGGGCACCAGGTGCAGGGCGAGGAGTTCGTCGCGGACCAGGCCGGCGTAGACCGTGGCACCGTGTACGGAAGTGTGCGTGTTGTCCTTCTTCTCGTTGTACAGGTACACCGCCTTGGACCCCTCCGGGCCCAGCGACTCCACCAGCGCCTTGGTCTTCGCGGTGAGGTCGATCAGCGGGACGTCCTCGGCGGCGGCGACCTGGCGGATCACCTCCGGGTGGTTGACGCCGAGCCCGTTGACCAGCAGGGCCGTGTCGTTGTTCAGGGTGCCGTCGGCGTTGAACCAGCGGCGCACGATCGGGGTGACGAGGACCGGTTCACCGCCCTTCTCACGCACACCCGCCACCAGTTTCTCCAGGTTCCCCCGGTACGTCGTCTCATCCGTCGTCTTGTCGTTGTGGGCCAACTGGATCAGCACCAGGTCGCCGGGACGGATCAGCGGCTGGACGGTGGCCCACAGCTGAGGGTTCTGCAGATAGGTGACCGTGCTTTCCCCGGAGTCCGCGTAGTTGGCGACGGACAACCCCCTGCCGAGGTACTGCGGGAGCTGCTGGCCCCAGCCGGAGTACGGGTCGCCGGGCTGGTCGCAGACCGTGGAGTCGCCGACGAGGATGATCTGGCGGGGGTGCCGGGCGGGGGTGACCGTGATGCCGGCCAGGGCGGGTGCCGAGCCGCCGAGCACCAGGTCGAGACCGGGCGTTCCGTCGGCGCCGGTGGGCTCGCCCTCGGGGGTGCGGACGTTCACGGTGAAGGCGCGGGTGACGTGCTCACCCGCGGCGACGGCGGTCTCGGGGAGCAGGGAGCGCCGGGTCTCGCCGGTGACGGCCGTGCTCGACGCCGTGGCGCCGCCGAGGACCACCTTCACGTCGTAGGTGCCGGGCGGGACGTCGAAGTGGCAGGCGGTGGCGGTGCAGTTCTCGAGGCCGAGGATCGGCTGCCGGTCGTGGGCATGGGCATGGGCGGGCGCGGCCGGCAGCACGGCCGCCAGCGTCAGCGCCGCCAGCGCGGCCGTACGCACACCGGTGAAACGTCTCACTTCTGACTCCTCCGTCACGGCGACATACCTGGCGGCTGGACCGTACCGCTCATGACAAGCGCTTTCTAGTCCTTGGACGGATTTCACAGGGATGCCAACTCCCCCTCTGTGAAAGCCCTTTCGCGAGATCGATTCAACTGTCACCCTGCCTGGCACCGCACCCCCACCCCTCCGAAGGAGGCACCCCCATGTCCGGATCCGGGAGCAGACCGGTCGGACGCCGCGCCTTCGTCCTCGGCACGGCCGCGGCCGCCGGTTCGGCCGCCCTCGCCGGACCGCTCGCGGCCCCCGCGTCCGCGGCCGGCTTCGGCTACGGCTACGGCTACGGCTACGGCTACGGCTACGGCTACGGCGGCTCGAACCACGTCGTCGGCACCGGCGCCGCGTCCGCATGGACGACGGACACCGGTGCCTGCAACACGCTGAAGATCTACGTGGTGAGCGGTTCGGGGACGACGTCCCACCTCAGCGCGGGCACCTCGGTCGACGCGATCGACCTGCTGGCCTGAGCCGCCCGCGGCCTGTCACGTGCCGCGCGTCCACTGCTGGTTGGTCCCTCCGTTGCAGGTGTACGTGATGATCGCGGCGGAGTTGGCGGTGGACGCGCCGGACACGTCCAGGCACTCGCCGGTGGCACGGGCCTTGACGGTCACGTAGGAGCCGGACGCGGTCAGCGACCACTGCTGGCCGGTGGCCGAGTCGCTGCAGTTCTCCTGGGTGACGGTGGAGGCGTTCTCCTGTACGCACAGGGAGCTGTTCCTGACCACCAGCTGGTAGTAGCCGCTGCCGGCCGACCTGAACCAGTACTTCTGGTTGCTGCCGCCGTTGCAGTCGTACTGCTTGATCTGGGCCCCCTGCCACAGCGACTGGCTGGTGACGTCGGCGCACCTGCCGCTGTGCCGGGCGATGAGCGTGTTGTACGTGGCGGCGGTCCCGGTGACCGTCCCGGCGGCCGTGTCGACGGTGACCTCCGGGTACCAGGACATGGACATCGTGGTGGAGGTCGGGAACGCCAGCGGCAGCCACACGTAGCGGGAGTCGTTGACGGTGCCGCCGAAGGAGTTGCCCCAGCGGTCGCCCATGTACAGGTACGACGTGCCGGACGTCCCCTGTACGGGAAGAACGTATGCGGTCTGCGATCCGTAGGCCGTGGAGTCGCCGACGTTGGTCATCGACGTCCACGGACCGGCGAGGGAGGTCGCGGTGGCGTAGCTCTGCTGGTTGGGGCTCCAGCCGGTCGCGCCGGAGGTCAGCATGAAGTAGACGCCGCCGCGCTTGAACAGCGCCGGGGCCTCGCGGTGGCCGCCCGGCCAGGGGTTGGCGACCAGGCTGTCGATGCCGGTGTAGTCGGCGGTGAGCTTGTAGATGTGCAGGTCGTAGTTCTCGTTGGCGGCGGAGACCATGTAGGCGGTGCCGTCCGTGTCGGTGAACGTGGTGATGTCCCGGGACATGTACTGGCCCAGCGGGCGGAAGCTGCCCTGGTAGGCGTAGGTCCCGTCGACCGTGTCGGAGACGGCGACGGCGGCGCGGGCCTCGCTGTAGTCGGTGCCGTTCTCCTTGTGCATCCACATGACGAACTTGCCGGTGGAGGCGTTGTAGATGACCTTGGGCCGCTCGATGTAGGCGGTGGCCAGCTCCGAGGCGCTGGACTGGCTGAGGACGTGGCCGCGGAACTCCCAGCTCTTGAGGTCGGTGGAGCGGTAGGCGTCCACGTACCGGAAGGTGTTGTCGGAGTTGCGGTCCTCGCCGAACCAGTAGTAATAGGACCCGACCTTGAGGACACCGCCGCCGTGGGCGTGCAGGGCGGAGCCCGAGGTGTCCGTGAACTGGAGGCCGTTGGGGACTGTTTCGGCCGCCGCCTGGGCGGGCCCGGCGGTGGCGAGTGCCGCGGCGAGGGCGCAGCACAGGGCCAGGAGGATCGCCTGGACACGTCTCATCTCACACACTTCCGTTCACGGTGTCGGCGACGGGGACGCCGAAGTCCGGTGTGCCGTCCGGGTGCCAGCCGAGCTTCTGGATCCGGGTGTGGCGGTTGGGGTCGTCGAGCGGGTCGCCGGTGATCTCCTTGTACTGGCGGGCGTGGTAGACGAGGACGTCGGTGCGGCCGTCCTCGGCGACCGTGAAGCAGTTGTGGCCGGGGCCGTACTGCCGGGTGGTGTCGTTGCTGGTGAAGACCGGGGCGGGCGACTTGGACCAGTTCGCCGGGTCCATGAGGTCGGCGCCGGCATCGGCGGTGAGCATGCCGACGCAGTAGTGGTAGTCGGTGGCGCTGGCGGAGTAGGTCAGGAAGACGCGTCCGTTGCGCTGCAGGACGTACGGGCCCTCGTTGACCTTGTAGCCGACGCACTCCCAGTCGTACTCGGGCGTGGAGAGCCGGATCTGAGGTCCCGTCAGGGTCCAGGGGTCGGACATCTCCGACAGCCACAGTGCGGTGTTGTTGTCCGTGTCGGGCTCGTGCTGGGCCCAGGCGAGGTAGCGGGTGCCGCGGTGGGTGAAGGTGGTGGCGTCCAGGGAGAAGGTCTCCCAGGCCGTCTTGATCTGGCCCTTCTCGGTCCAGGTGCCCTTGAAGGGGTCGGGGTGGGCGTTCTCCAGGACCCAGATGCGGATCGCCCACACGTCCTCGGCGGGCGCGGAGGCGAAGTAGATGTACCACCTGCCGTCGACGTGGTGCAGTTCCGGCGCCCAGATGTGCGCGCCCATCGGGCCGGTGGCGTGCGCCCGCCAGATCACCGACTCGGGGGCGGTGGTGAGGCCGCCCAGGGTGCGGGAGCGGCGCAGGACGATGCGGTCGTACTCGGGGACGGTGGCCGTGAAGTAGTAGCGGCCGTCGGTGTGGCGGGTGATGTGGGGGTCGGCGCGCCGGGGGACGAGGGGGTTCACGTACGGGGCCGCCTGCCGGGGCGCGGACGCGGCGGACGCGGCGTGGGCGCCGGACACGGCGGTCAGGGCGACACCGGCCGCGGCGCCCTTCAGTACCGCTCGGCGGCCGGGGACTCGGGGCAGGTCGTGATCGCGGCTCATGCGGACTGCCTCTCGGTGGGGGAGACGTGAATGTGTTCGAGATCACGAACACCATCTGTGATTACGAACGCCGAAAAGGTAAGGGTGAGTCAGGGCGGGGTCAACGGGTCCGACGGGACGGGGGCAAGCGATTTCCGAAGCAAGAGCGGATTTCTTGTTATCGCCCGCCCTCCCGTCCGTCTCCCCGTACGTGCACAGCCATACCCACAGGACAGCAGCGGCCGTCGGCGCCCTCGCGGCGGTCGCCCTCATGATCGGCGCTCCCCCGGCCGCGGCCGCCGCCCGTGACGCCACCGCCGACGTGCTCGCGGGACGGGACGTCACGCTCGACGGCGACACCGTGGTCACCGTGCCCGCCGGGACCACGACGTACGACGGCGTCTTCCACGGCGCGGGCACCCTCACCGTCCGCGGCCGTGGCACGCTGGTCCTGACCAGGGACAGCGACTTCACCCTGCCGAGGTCCCGGCAGCGGCAGGTGGTGAGGACGCCGGACGGCGGCCACCCGTACGTCACCGTCACCCACCCGGACCCGCCGGCGGTCACGGTCGAGCGCGGGGCGACCCTGCAGTACGGAAACGGCGGCACGACCGGTCTGATCGGCCACTTCCCCTACGGCATCCCGGCGTTCCGCCTCAACCAGGACAACATCCGGGTCGACGGCACCCTGCGGCTCTCCCTCAGGGGCGCCTACAACCTGGGCACCATCAGCGGCTCCGGTCTGATCACCCAGCAGAGGTTCCTCCAGGGCACCTGGGACCTGTCCGGTGCCCACCCCTTCTCCGGGGTGATCGACAACGGCACCGGGCTGAACGCCGGCCGGCCGGAGTACGCGACCTCGCTGCCGAACGTGCGCAAGGTCCTCAACCAGGGCACGTGGACCGTCGACGCCCCGCCGGGACGGACCGTGACCCTGGGGATGGACTTCTACCAGCGCGAGGACGGCGGCGGCATCGACGTGCGGTCCCGGCCGGGCGGCAAGGTGGTCCTCACCGGCCGGTACGGCTGGTCGGACCGGGGTGGCGACACCGACCCCTCGCTCAGCGACCCCGCCCTGAACTGGATGCCCGTGCGGAAGAACGCCGGCAGGCGCGGTACCGACATCAAGGGCGCCGACGTCCAGTGGGGCGACGGCACCACGCACGAGATCTTCCTGCCGGGCACCGCCGAGACCGTCTACGTCAACCTGCTGGCCGCACGCTCCCGTTCGCGGCTCGCCCTCGACTACGACGGGCCCGTCACGCTGGGCGCCCCCATCGGCGGCGGCACCTCCCACGACACGCTCGCCGCGCCCGGCGCCGGCGACGTCGTCATCAAGGGCACGAAGGGCAACGACGTCACCTTCGCGGCCGTCCAGTACTACAACGGCTCGACGACCATCGAGCACAACGCCGTGCTGCGGCTGGGCAGCGGCAGGTACGGCGGCGACGGCGGACTGTACACGAGCGGCGACCGCTACCGGATCGTCGACAACGGCTCGCTCGTCCTGAACAACAAGTACACGGGGCTGACCCTGTCCCGGATCAGCGGCAGCGGCTCCCTCACCCAGTCGGGCGCCGCGCCCCTCACCCTGACCGGCGGCGAGGTGGCGTACACCGGCAGGACCACCGTCACCAGCGGCATCCTGGCCCTCCGCGCGGGGGCCACCCTCACCCGCAGCAAGGCGATCCGGCTCACGTCGGCCGACGCGCGGCTGGACACGGGCCCCTCCCCCCTGCGGGTGGCCACGGCGCTGACCGGCCTGGGCACGGTGAGGGGGTCGGTGACGAACGACGGTGTGGTGGCGGGGGGCCTGACCGTGACGGGGGACTACACCCAGCGGGAGAAGGGCGGACTCGTCCTGCGGGAGCGGCCGTTGAAGGTGGCGGGCGGACTCCGGCTGGCCGGTTCCCTGGACATGTCCGCGGCCGGCGGCGCCCCCGCGCCCCGGATCACCGTCGTCGACCACCAGGGTCCGTCCCCGACCACCGGCGCCTTCGACGGCCTGCGCGAGGGTGCCGAGGTGAAGCTGGCGGACACCGTCTACCGGATCAGCTACCGGGGCGGCGACGGCAACGACGTCGTCCTCACCGCCGTCGGGGACGGCCCGGCGGCGGGCGCCCGCGCCGAGGCCGCGCAGGCCGGCCCGAGGGCGGTCGGCACCCGGAGCACGAGGGGCGCGGCCGGGGCCTTCGGCTGGTGGCCGTACGTCCTCGCGTTCGGCCTGCTGGGCGGCATGGTGTTCCCCGGGAGCGTGCGCGGACGGGGCGGGGAGCGACGCCGGGGCGAGCGGCACGCGGGCTAGAAGGCTGCTGAAGATCCTGCTCTGGCCGCACGGTTCGCACCGGATTGTCAGTGGTTGGCAATCAGGATGAAATGGTGCAAGGCGGGCGTGATTTCAAGATCTTCAGGGCATTTCTAGGCGGGCTCCTGCTCCGTGGCCGGATCGCGCCGGCCGCGCAGCCACACGTAGACCGGGATGCCCGCGAAGAGGAACAGCACGCCCTGGTAGACGGCGGCGTAGCCGGCGCCCGCGATCAGCCAGAAGGAGAAGGCGAAGGAGAGGGCGGCGACGATCAGGTCGCGGGTGAGGCCGGCGGGGCGGACGCGCTCCCTGCTGCCGCGGGCCAGCCAGTACAGCTGGGCCGCCGCCGAGAGCAGGTACGGGACACAGCCGGTGAAGGTGGTGACGAGGACGAGAACGCGGAAGGTGGTGTCCGGGCCCGCCGTGTAGTTGAGGGCGATCAGGACCGTGCCGAGGACCGCGCAGGCCCACACGCCGAAGCCGGGCACCCCGCCCTTGCCGGTCCTGGCGAACGGCACCGGGAAGAGTCCGTCGCGGGCGGCGGCGTACGGCATCTGCGCGGCCAGCAGGATCCAGCCGTTGAGGCAGCCGGTGATGGAGGCGACCGCGACCAGGGCGATCGCGGTGCCGCCCCAGTGGCCGCCGGTCATCGCGTTCACCGCGTCGGCGAAGGGCGCACCGGAGTGCACGAGCCTGTCGTGCGGGACCAGGCCGAAGACGGCCACCGTGCCGAGGAGGTAGACGAGGGCGGAGGCGAGGGTGCCGAGGACGCTCGCGCGGCCGACCGTGCGCTCGGGGTCGGCGACCTCGCCCGCGCTGACGGCGGCCGACTCCACGCCGAGGAAGCTGTAGAGCAGCAGCGCGGCGGAGGCGGCGACGGCGCCGGGCACGCTGCCGCCGGAGGCGTTGAAGGGGCCGAAATTGTCGGTGTCGACGAAGAACAGGCCGGCGGTGGCGACGAGCAGCAGGGGTACGAACTTCAGCACGGTGGACACGATCTGCACCGCGCCGACCCAGCGGGTGCCCGCGAAGTTCGCGGCGGCGGGGAGCCACAGCGCGGCGAGGGCGACGAGGCCCTCCGCCAGGTGGTTGCCGTGCAGGGGGACGAGGACGTCGACGTAGCCGACCACGGCGACCGCGAGGGCGGCGATGCTGACCCAGCACATCGTCCAGTACGACCAGGCCGACAGGAAGCCCGCGAAGGGGCCGAAGGCGTCGCGGGGGTAGACGTACAGCCCGCCGGTGACGGGGCTGCGCCGGGCCAGCCTGCCGAAGAGCAGCGCGAGCAGCACGGCGGCGACGGACAGGACGAGGAAGGCGAGCAGGCTGACGGTGCCGTACGGGGCGACGGCCGCGGGCAGCGCGAAGATGCCGCCGCCGATGATGTTGCCCATGACGAGGGCGGTGGCGGCGGCGAGGCCGAAGGGGCGGCGGCGCGGAGCCGGGGAGAGCTCCGGTCGGGTGGTCTCGGTGGGGCTGGGGGAAGTCATGGCGGTTCCGGTGTGCACAGGGGCGGGGAGAGGCGCGATCGTAACCCGGTATCCCACATGGTGGGCTATCTGTTCACTTACTGGACACACTCGGCTGTCCGCACCCGCTTGGACTAGCGTCGGGGCATGACCAGCGACACCCCTGCCCCGCTCGCCGAAGCCCTCGCCGCCGGCACCGTCGTGCTCGACGGCGGCATGTCCAACCAGCTCGAGTCCGCCGGGCACGACCTGAGCGACGAGCTGTGGTCGGCGCGGCTGCTCGCCGAGCGGCCCGACGCGGTCGTCGATGCGCACCTCGCCTACTTCGAGGCGGGCGCCGACGTGGCGATCACCGCCAGCTACCAGGCCACCTTCGAGGGCTTCGCGAAGCGCGGGATCGCCCGGGAGGACGCGGCCCGGCTGCTCACTCTGAGCGTGGAGCTGGCCCGGGAGGCGGCGCGGCGGGCCCGTGCGAAGGGGCTCACCCATCCGCTGTGGGTGGCGGCTTCCGTCGGCCCGTACGGGGCGATGCTCGCGGACGGCTCCGAGTACCGGGGGCGGTACGGGCTGAGCGTGGCCGAGCTGGAGCGCTTCCACCGGCCCCGCCTGGAGGTGCTGGCGGCGGCCGGGCCCGATGTGCTGGCCCTGGAGACGGTCCCGGACGCGGACGAGGCGGCGGCGCTGCTGCGGGCGGTGCGCGGATTGGATACACCTGCCTGGCTTTCGTACACCGTCGACGGTGGGCGGACCCGGGCCGGGCAACCGCTGGAGGAGGCGTTCGCCCTGGCCGCCGACGCCGACGAGGTGATCGCGGTCGGCGTCAACTGCTGCGCGCCGCAGGACGTGGAGCACGCGGTCGAGACGGCGGTCCGGGTGACGGGGAAGCCGGTGGTCGTCTACCCCAACAGCGGCGAGGCCTGGGACGCCGGGGCGCGCGCCTGGCAGGGCCGTTCCAGCTTCACCGCCGAGCAGGTCGAGGGCTGGCGGAGGACGGGGGCCCGGCTGATCGGCGGCTGCTGCCGGGTGGGCCCGGAGGCGATCGCGTCGATCGCGCGAGCGCTGGGCACGGTCTGAGCCGGCGGCGGGCCGGACCGCGCCACGGCGCCAGGCCGTGAGCGCGGCCGCCTCGCCGCGCACCGCGCCCGCGGTCCGGCGGCCGGTCCTGAGCCGCGCCTGTGCTGCCCGACGGCTTCACCCGTAACCGCACGAGGCGGGGCTCGGCGTGCCCGGCGACGCGCAGCCGAGCGGGTACGACGGCGTCCGGGCCGCCTCCCCCGTGCGCACCGCGCTCCAGCCGCACCGCGCTCCGCGGCAGCGGGCGGCTCAGTGCAGGCGGGCGCCGACCGACCGGCGCAGTCTGCGTACGGTGGCCGCCAGTTCGGCGCTGCGGGCGGCGTGTGCGCCGTCGGCCCGGTCCGGCGCGCCGGCGACGGCCGGCCACAGGCCGACCTCGGGATCGCGGGGTCCGTATGCGGTATACGGTGCACCGTCACCGAAGATCCGCACGGGGTGGGCGGTGTCCCACGGCTCCCATCCCGGGTCCCCGTCGGTCACGAACCGCACCCACGCCGAGTGCATCGCGTCGGCCAGCTCCTGCGGCGCACCCTGGCCGGCCAGCCGGGCGGACTCCGGCGTCTCCCCGGTGTCGAAGACGAAGCCGAGCTCCAGGGCGTGGCAGGCGCCCAGCCGGGGGAGGTTCGAGGGCCACGCGAACTCGTAGACGTAGGACGACCCGGGCCGGGCGTCGGCCAGGCGGTGCATCGGGGCGCGCAGCAGATGGTCGGTGACGAGCTGGCCGACGAGTTCGGCGGGTGAGGCGTCCGGGTGCAGGGCGCGGTAGCCGCGCGGCACCTCGTGGCCGCAGTGGCAGCGGGCCATGGCGCCGGCCAGGGCCACCGCGCCGAGCCGGTCGACGTGCTCGACCAGCCCGCCCGGCACCAGCCACAGCCGGTACTCGTCCCGGGTCCAGCCCATGAGCAGGTCGACACCGCGTGCGGCGTCGCCGTCGACGAGGGCCCGCAGCGGGTCGCGCGGGACGAGGTCGCCGTCGACGACGATGCCGAAGGCCGGGCCGCCCAGCACCGGGCTGCTGAGCCGGCCGACCTCGGCCTGGATGCGCAACAGCAGGTCCCGGTCCACGGCGGCGAAGGCCTCGGCGGTGGCGGGGATCTTCAGCCGGCCGGCCATGCGGCGCACCATCCGCCGCACCTTGTCGCGCTCGGCGGCCTCCGGGGTGCCGCTCTGCAGCACGGCGCGCCGGACGAGGCCCTGGGCCTGGGGTGCGGCGACCAGGGCGCCGGCGCTGATGGCGCCGGCCGACTGCCCGGCCAGGGTCACCCGTGCGGGGTCGCCGCCGAAGGCCGCGATGGAGGTGTGCACCCAGCGCAGGGCGGCCAGCTGGTCGCGCAGGCCGGGGTTGGCGGGTGCGTCCGGGAACAGTCCGTAGCCCTCCGTTCCCAGCCGGTAGTTGACCGAGACGAGGACGACGCCGTCGCGGGCGAAGGCCCGCCCGTCGTACACCGGCACGGCGGAGGAGCCCCTGGTCAGGGCGCCGCCGTGCAGCCAGACGAGGACGGGGAGCCGGGCGCCGGGGCTCGGCTCGGGGGTCCATACGTTGAGGTTCAGGCAGTCGTCGCCGGGGATCACCGGGTCGGACAGGTAGCGGGCGAACGCCTCGGAGTAGGGCGGTTTCGGCGCCGTGGGCCCGAAGGCGCCCGCGTCGCGCACCCCGTCCCAGGGTTCGGGCGGCTCGGGCGGGAGGAACCGGCGCGGCCCGAAAGGCGGGGCGGCGTACGGGATGCCGCGGAAGACGGCGATGCCGTGCTCGTACCTGCCGCGCACCGCCCCGTGCGGCGTTCCGACGACGGGGTCCGTCCGGTCTGCTGCCATGTGACCACCAGCCCTTCACGGTGCTCACGCACCTCACGCACCGGCAACACCCACAGCACCACATCACTGCCGGGTATTCCGCCACTCGAACGCGCGTCGAGAGCTGTCCGGCGTGCGGGGGGCCGAAGCCCGGCCGGCCGGTCCGGCGCGTGTCCGGCCGACCGGGCTCGCTGTTCGAAGTTTCGAAAGTCCTGACTGCTTCGATCCCGTGGATTCCCATGTCTTCCCGCCGTCTTGGCACGCACCTATCGTAGGAAGCGCTTTCTGCCCGGTCGGTGCCCGGGCCACTCAAGCAGCGTTGGTCGCAACTTTCGATGGCCCTCGGGCGGGCCGGGGAGGCGGGTTCGACGATGGTCCGTACGGGGAGCACGGGTACGGCGACCGGTCCGACGCTGGCCGTGGTGGCGCGCGAGGCCGGGGTCTCGGTACCGACCGCGTCCAAGGTGGTCAACGGGCGCGAGGACGTGGCGCCGGAGACCCGCCGCCGGGTCACCGAGGCGCTGGACCGGCTCGGCTACGTCCGCAGACCGCGCTTCGACGCGGGCAGGACGCCCGCCCTGGTCGACCTCGTGGTGCACTCGCTGGACAGCTCCCGGTCGGGCGCGGTGCTGCGCGGCGTGGAGGAGGCGGCGCACGAGGCGGGCCTCGAGGTGGTGGTGTCCGCCGGGCTCAGCCGGACTCGGGGCGGACGGGCGGCGAGGGACTGGCGGGACAAGCTCACCGCGCGCGGCTCCTGCGGGGTGCTGTTCAACCTGGCCGAGCTGTCCCCCGCGCAGTACACCTGGCTCGACCAGCACCGCATTCCGTACGTGATGATCGACCCGGTGCACGAGCCCCCGCCGGGCGTGGTCTCGGTGGGAGCGCAGGACTGGCAGGGCGGGGTGACCGCGACCGAGCACCTGCTGGGGCTGGGCCACGAGCGCGTCGCCGTGATCGCCGGACACCGGCGCAGGATGTGCAGCGGCGCCCGGGTGGCCGGCTACCGCTCCGCGCTGGCGTCGGCCGGGGTGCGGCAGCGCACCGAGTACGTCCGGCACGCGGGCCACGACGAGGCCGCCGCGCGTCTGCACACGCACGAACTGCTGGACCTGCCCGAGCCCCCGACGGCACTGTTCGTCTGCTCGGACCGGATGGCGCTCGGGGTGTACGCGACGCTGGCCGAGCGAGGGGTGCGGGTGCCGGACGAGATGAGCGTGGTCGGTTTCGACGACCTTCCCGAGGCCCGCTGGGTCACCCCGGCGCTGACCACGGTCCGCCAGCCGCTGTCGGAGGTGGCGGCGACGGCGCTCAGGCTGCTGGTGCGGATGATGCACGGCGAGCGCCCGGAGGGAACGCGCACCGAGCTGTCGACGCGGCTGGTGCGGCGGGCGAGCACGGCGCCGCCGGGCGGGGGCTGAGCCGGGACGCGGACGGAGACGGCCGGGCACCTCCCGCACGGGGTGTCCGGCCGTTCCGTGCCTCGCGACGAGGTCAGTCGTCGTCCCGGTGCGGGGCGCCGGTGAGCGCCTCCATCAGGTCGACGGCGCTGCCGTCGTGGTCGCTGCCGGCGGTGCCGCTGCCGGTCGAGACGTTGCCGGTGCGGTCGACCTCGAGGATCGAGTCGGCCCGCGAGTTGTCGATGACGGTGACCACACTCCCGCCCGCGGCGGCCGGCCCGGCGGCGGCCCCGAGGACGGCCGCCGCGATCGCCGTCGCCGCACGCAGCCGGGGAACGGTCCGGGTCACACGCCCACGCCCTCGGGGGCGGGCCGGTGGCGGCCGATGTTCCGCTCCAGCAGACGGGTGGAGGCCTTGACGCCGATCCCGCTCGCGGCGTCCACCTCGGGCAGCCGTCCGTCGGCCGCCTTCAGGTCGCCCAGGGCGGAGTCCATCGCCTCGTGCGCGGCGAACAGGCACGGGGTGCTGTAGATCGCGACGTCCACGCCGAGGTCGGACAGCTCGCTCAGCGACAGGCGCGGCGACTTGCCGCCGGCGATCTGGTTGAACAGCAGCGGCTTGTCGCCGACGACCTCGCGGATCCTGCGGATCCACTCCACGCTGCGCACCCCGTCGACCAGGACGACGTCGGCGTCGGTGGCGGCCAGCCGCTCGGCCCGGTGCAGGATGTCGTGCTCGTCGGTGGCGTCCGTGCGGGCGACCACGAGCAGGTCCGTGCGGGTGGCGAGGACCTTCTGGAGCTTCTCCAGGTACTCGTCGAGCGGCAGCACCTGCTTGCCGTCGGCGTGGCCGCAGCGGCGGGGCCGCTTCTGGTCCTCGAGGATCACCCCGGAGGCGCCGATCCGCTCCAGTCCCCCGACGACGTGGCAGGCGACCTCCGGATCGACGTAGCCGTCGTCGATGTCGACCAGCAGGTGGTGGTGCGGGAACGCGCCCCGCAGCCGCTGGACGAACGCGACCATGTCCGGCCAGGCGATGAATCCGATGTCCGGCAGCCCGTAGTACGAGGCCGCGAAGCCGAAGCCCGAGACGAACATCCCGTCGTAGTGCTTGGCCGCGATCGATGCCGAGTACATGTCATAGACGCCGATCAGTGGGGTGGCCCCCGGCCCGGCGATCCGCTCGCGCAGCTTCTTCCCGTGAGTCAAGGTCCGGCTCCTCCTGTGGGTGGGTGGCGCGGCCGCCGGGAGTGGCGCCGCGTCGCGACAGCCCTTTACCAAAACAAGAGCATCTCTAGATATTCACGTGGGATTGCCCATAGAAGACCTTTACTCACTCGGATGGAGCATCCGGTTCACCGCAGAAACGTCACCGGCCCGGTGGAGACGTCAGGCGGCCCGGCCCGCCGCCCAGCCCAGACCGCCCGCGAGGTGGGCCCGGAAGACGGGGTCGGCGTAGGCGTCCGAGGCGTGACCGAGGGCGGTGTAGAAGACCCGGCCCGCTCCCTGCTCCCGGCACCAGGCCAGCGGGTGGTCCGCCCCCATGCCGCCGCCCTCGTACGACGACTCGTCGGCGCGCAGCAGGACCCGCACGGCACCGCGCGGGCTGGTCTCGAAGTCGTACCACTCGTCGGTGAAGTCCCAGCTCGCGGGCAGGTGCCGGGTGGCCGGGTGCGCGGGGTCCTCGACCACCGCGCGCCCCGGCTGGTACGCGGGGTGCCGGGCGAAGCGGGCGCCGAGCAGGTCGCCGTAGTACGGCCAGCCGTACTCGGTGCAGGCCGCCGCGTGCACCCCGGCGAAGCCGCCGCCCGCCTCCACGTAGCCGGCGAGCCGGTCCCGGCCGGCGGGGGTGAGCACCTCGCCGCTGGTGGAGAGGAAGACGACGGCCGCGTACCGCTGGAGCGGCTGTTCGAGTGCGGCGGGGTCCTCGGTGGCGTCCACCACGAAGCCGTCGAAGGAGCGTACGGCGGCGACGGCGTCCGGGATGGAGTCGTGGCGGTAGTCGGCGGTGCGCGTGTACACGAGCAGTCGGGCGATCATGGCGGGACCCTATGCCGCCGGGCGGTGCCAGGTCCCCTGGGGGCGGCGGGGATCGGGGACGCGGGGCAGGGCGAGGACCGGGCGGCGGGGATCGGGGACGCGGGGCAGGGCGAGGACCGGGCGGCCGGCCAGGGAGCACGCGCGGGTGCGTCCGATTCGTTCAAGACCGGGCGGCGGGCCGCGCCTACCGTGGCCGCATGACTCCACGATGCGCAGTGATCGGCGTGGTGGCCTCCGACCTGGCCGCCTCCCTCGCCTTCTACCGTCGGCTCGGGCTCGTCTTCCCCGACGGCGCCGAGGACCAGCCCCATGTCGAGGCCGAGCTGCCCGGCGGGCTGATCCTGGCCCTCGACACCGAGGACACCGTCCGCTCCTTCCACCCCGCCTGGCGGCCGCCGGCCGGCCCGGGCCGCGTCTCGCTCGCCTTCCGGTGCGGGACACCCGCCGACGTGGACGCGGTGTACGAGGACCTGGTGGGCGCCGGGTACCACGGGGAACTCAAGCCCTGGGACGCCTTCTGGGGTCAGCGGTACGCGACCGTGCACGACCCGGACGGCAACGGCGTCGACCTGTTCGCCCCGCTACCGGCGGCCCAGTAGCTCCCCGAGCGTCGTCCCCGCCAGTTCCCGCACGTCGCGGGCCAGGTGCGGCTGGTCCGCGTACCCGGCCCGCGCCGCGGCCTCGGCGAACGTCACACCACCACGGGCCAACGCCAACGCCCGCCGCAACCGCAGCACCCGGGCCAACGTCTTGGGACCGTAGCCGAAGGCACTCAGACAACGGCGGTGCAGTTGGCGCGCGCCGATGCCGAGGCCGTCGGCCGTGGCGGCGACCGGGCGGCCCGCGTCCAGCGCCGCGACGAGCAGCCCGAGCAGCGGGTCCGGCGGGCCCGCCCCGGCGGCCCGCTCCAGCGCGATCTCCTCCAGGGCCGTCGCGGGGTCCGCCGCCGCCTCGACGCGGGCGCCGAGCCGCCGCACCTCGGCGGCGGGCCACAGCTCGGCCAGTTCCACGCGGCGGTCGCGCAGTTCGGACGCCGGTACGCCCAGGAAGCCGGGCGCGGTGCCGGGGCGGAACCGGACACCCGCCCAGCGCCGGGGCGGGCCGGCGGGGACGTACGCGCGGGTGTCGGGGCCCGCGACCAGCAGGCGTCCCTCGCTCCACAGCAGGTCCATGCAGCCGTCGGGCAGCACGGGCCGCACGGGCCGCACCGCGGGGTCCTCCAGGGTGCGGCGCCACACCACCGCGCCGGTCAGCCGGGACGCCCGCTCCTCGTACCCGCGGTCAGGCTCCGCGGACGAGACGTCCCACGGGACGTTCACTTCTCCGGCCGGTCCCGGTCGCCGCCCGCCTTGTGGTGGGCGTTGTGCTGGCTCTTCACATGGGTGCGCAGCCGCGCCGTCACGTCCTCCGGGGGCAGAAAGCGGGACCAGCGCTCGGGGAACTCGGACGGCATGTCGGGGTCGTCGGGGTCTGCCTCGCGGGCCGCGGCGGCCCGGGCGACGTACTCGGCGACCTGGACCTCGCGCAGCCGCTCCTGGGCGGCGCGGGCCGCGGCCGTGGCGGCGGCCGGCCAGACCCGGTCGATGGCCGCGTTCACGGCGGCCCCGACCAGCACCGCGAACGCGGACACACCGATCCACAGCAGGACCGCGACGGCGGCGGCGAGGGAGCCGTAGATCGTGGCGCCCTCGATGGTGTGGGTGAGGTAGATGCGCAGCAGGAAGCTGCCCAGGGCCCACATGGCCAGGGCGACCAGCGCGCCGGGGATGTCCTCGATCCACGGCGAGCGCACGGGTACGGAGACGTGGTAGAGCGTGGTGAGGAAGGCGATCGACAGGACGGTCACCACCGGCCAGTACAGGATCTGCACCAGCGTCTCCGACCACGGCACGATCCGCACCACCGCGTCCGGCCCCGCCACCATCAGCGGCAGGGCCACCGAGCCGATCAGCAGCGCCACGACGAACAGCAGGAAGGCCATGATCCGGGTCTTCACGATGCCCCGGACGCCGTCGAGGCCGTACATCACGGTGATCGTGTCGATGAAGACGTTCACCGCGCGGGAGCCCGACCACAGGGCGAACACGAAGCCTATGGAGATGACGTCCGGGCGGCCGCCCTTCATCACGTCCTGCAGGATGGGCTGGGCGATCTCCCGCACGCCCTTGTCGGACAGGACCGTCCGGGAGGCATCCAGGAGGTTGGTCTCCAGGGACCGGATGGTGTCGGCGCCGGTCCAGGCGTCGACGTAGCCGAGCAGCCCGATCAGGCTCAGCAGCAGCGGCGGCACGGACAGCAGCGTGAAGAACGCCGCCTCGGCCGCCAGACCGAGGATGCGGTACTCCATGCACGAATTGACGGTGTCCTTCAGCAGCAGCCAGGCGGTCCTGCGCTTGGAGACGTTCCGGTAGAGGGCTCTGGCCCGGTGGAGCCGGCCGCCGGGCCGCTCGGGGGTTTCACTTGCTGCCTGCACGACCCAAAGGTATCCGCCGGGCGCGCCCCGCTCATCCCGCGGTCCTGTGCCAGTCTGAAGCCATCACCGCCGTCGCCCCGGGTAGGTTCGCTGACATGGCAGGCACCAGCACGCACACCGTGACGAACCAGCCACCGCCGCTGGTCGACTACGACCTTTTCACCGCGGACCGGGCCCTGTGCGAGGCGGTCGAGCGGCACACCGATCCCGGCCTCGTCGACGAGGTGCGCGAGGAGCTGTCCGGGCTCGGCCGGACCTCAGGCTCGGCACAGGTACAGGAATGGGGGGTGCTGGCCAACGAGAACCCGCCGAGGCTGCGCACCCACGACCGTTACGGCCACCGCGTCGACGAGGTGGAGTTCCACCCGGCCTGGCACCGGCTGCTGGGCAAGGGCGTCTCGGCGGGGCTGACCACCGCCTGGGTGCGCCCGGCCGGGCACGTGCGGCGGGCGGCCGGGTTCCTGATCTGGTCCCAGGTCGAGGCGGGCAACGGCTGCCCGCTGTCCATGACCCACGCCGCGGTGCCCGCGCTGCGCACCGACCCGGAGCTCGCCGCCGAGTGGGAGCCCCGGCTGACCTCCACGATCTACGACCGCGAACTGCGGCCCGCCCACCTGAAGGCCGGTGCGGTCTTCGGGATGGGCATGACCGAGAAGCAGGGCGGCAGCGACGTACGGGCGAACACCACCGCGGCGACGCCGCTGGCCGAGGCCGGGACGTACACGCTGACCGGGCACAAGTGGTTCTGTTCGGCGCCGATGTCGGACGGCTTCCTGGTGCTCGCCCAGGCGTCCTCCGCAACGGGAGCGGGGGGCCTGACCTGCTTCCTGGTGCCCCGGGTCCTGCCGGACGGCACCCGCAACGTCTTCCTCATCCAGCGGCTCAAGGACAAACTGGGCAACCGGTCGAACGCCTCCGGCGAGGTCGAGTTCGACGGGACCTGGGCGCGCCGGGTCGGCGAGGAGGGGCGCGGGGTGCGGACCATCATCGAGATGGTCGCCGCGACCCGGCTGGACTGCGTCCTGGGCTCGGCGGGGCTGATGCGGCAGGCGGTGGCCCAGGCCGTGCACCACTGCACCCACCGGGAGGCCTTCGGCGGCAAGCTGATCGACAAGCCGCTGATGCGCAACGTCCTCGCGGACCTCGCGCTGGAGTCCGAGGCGGCCACCGCGCTGGCGATGCGGCTCGCCGCCGCCTGCGACGACGGGAGCGACCGGGAGCGGGCGCTGCTGCGCCTGGCGGTGCCCGCCGCGAAGTACTGGGTGACCAAGCGGTGCGCGCCGCTGGTGGTGGAGGCCGCGGAGTGCCTGGGCGGCAACGGCTACGTCGAGGAGTGGGGCATGCCGCGGCTGGTGCGCGAGTCGCCGCTCAACTCCGTCTGGGAGGGCGCGGGCAACGTCCAGGCTCTGGACGTCGTGCGGGCGCTGCAACGCGAGCCGGAAGCACTCGACGCCTGGCTGATCGAGGTCGGCCGGGCGCGCGGCGCCGACCACCGGCTGGACGCGGCGGTGAAGAACCTGCTGTCCGAGCTCGGCGAGCTGGAAGGCGTGGAGGGGCGCGCCCGGCGGCTCGTGGAACGGCTGGCGCTGGTCCTGCAGGGGTCGCTGCTGGTGCGGTTCGCGCCACCGGAGGTCGCCGACGCGTTCTGCGCCTCCCGGCTGGGCGGCGACTGGGGCTCGGCCTTCGGCACCCTGCCGTACGGGACGAATCTGGCCTCCGTGGTGGAGCGGGCCCGCCCGGTGTCCTGAAGGCGGCCGGTGTCCTGAAGGCGGCCGGTGTCCTGAAGGCGGCCGGCGGCCGGGAGCCGTCGTGGCGGTCCCCGGCGCGGGGGTGGTGCTGCGCCGACACGGCACCACCCCCGCCCACGGCCCGTTGCAGGCCACGGCGCCGCCTGGGCGACGCTGCTCAAGTTTCGGCCACCGCGGGTCCGTTCACCAGGGTTGCAAGAGGTTGCAACGTGCCGTGGCCGGTGCGCGGACCGTATGTCCGTGAGGCGTTCCGGGGGGCACCATGGAGCGGACAGCCGGACCGGAAACCGCCGTCCGGACCGCTTGACAACCGCTTGCTCGCCCGGCACCGCGTATCCGTCCCGCACCTGACCTCGCACCTGACCTCGCACCTGACCTCGTACGTGCCCCGCACCTGTCCCCGCACCCGTCCGGGAGGACTCCGTGGCCGACTCGTCGATGGACGTGACGCGGCTCGCCGCCATGGACGTGCCGCGGGCGGCGCGGATGCTCAGCGAGGTGCGCGCGGCCGCGCTCGCGGGCCGGCGCGCGCCCCTCGCGCCCCGTCCGGTGATCGAGCAGTCCTGGGGGCGCATGCTGCGGGGTGGCGTCGATCCCGACCGCGGTTCCCAGGGCGGGCTGCTGTCCCCCGAGGAAGTGCGGCGCAGACGGGAGGAGTCGCCGCTCGGGCAGGTCCTGCCGGTGCTGCGGCAGGGGCTGTTGTCGGTCGCGGACGTCGCCCGGCACATCATGGTGGTCGCCGACGCCGACGGGCGGGTGCTGTGGCGGGAGGGCAGTGCGGCCGTGCTGCGCAAGGCCGACGGGCTGGGCCTTGTGGTGGGCGCCGACTGGCGGGAGGACGTCGTCGGCACCAACGGGGTGGGCACCTCGGCGGTGGCGCGCCGGCCCGTCCAGGTCTTCGCCGGCGAGCACTTCGTCCGTTCGCACACCTCCTGGACCTGCGCCGGTGCCCCGGTCACCGATCCCCGGGACGGCCGGCTGCTCGGCGTGGTGGACGTCAGCGGGCCGCTGGAGACGATGCACCCCGCGACGCTGGCCTGGGTGGAGTCGGTGGCCGGACTCGCCGAGGCCCGCCTGAAGGAGCTGCACCTGATCGCGCTGGAGCGGCTGCGGGCCGAGGCGGCGCCGGTGCTGGCCCGGCTCGGCGGGCGGGCGGTCGTGGTGGACCGGGACGGCTGGACGGCCGCGGTGACGGGGCTGCCGTACACCCCGCGGGTGGGGCTGCCCACCGCGCTGTCGGCGGGCCGCCGGTGGCTGCCCGTGCTCGGCCTGTGCTCGGTGGAGCCGCTGGCCGGGGGCTGGCTGGTGCGCGCGGCCGACGAGCCGCCGCCGGGCGCCGTTCGGATCGTGCTGGACCTCACCCGGCCGCGCCGCTGGACGGTGACGGCCTTCGGCCAGGCGGGCTCCTGGTCGCGGGAACTGAGCCCCCGGCACGCCGAGTTGCTCTACCTGCTGGCGCTGCGCCGCGCCGGCCGCAGCGCCGCGGACCTGGCCGCGGGCCTGTTCGGCGACCCGTCCCGTACGGTGACGGTGCGGGCCGAGATGTCGCGGGTGCGGCGGTACCTGGGGGCGCTCCTGCAACACCGGCCGTATCGTTTCTGCGATGAGGCGGAGGTCGAGTTGCTGCTGCCCGAGGACCCGCGGGAGCTGCTGCCCCACTCGACGGCGCCGGCCGTGATCACGGGCCGGACATCGCCACCCATGGAATGAAAAGCGGCAAACTGCACCCGCATGTGGCATATTCAGCGTATCCAAGGGTGCATCTTCCGCATATTTGCGAGGTCTTCGACCCGTGCCACCCCGACTGCCGTAGCATCCCCTGTACGGGCCTCCCCACCTGCTCCTCGGTCAACGCAATGACCAACAGGCGCAGTTGGCCCGCCTCGGGAGGAGACATGAAGCAACGCGGCAGACACCGTCGGCGCAGGCGGGGCGCGGCGCTGCGCGCGGTCCTGGCCGGGACCGCCCTCGCGCTCACCGCGGCAGCCACCCTGATCAGCGCCTCACAGGCCACCGTCGCCGGCGACCCGGGCGCCCTGAAGCCGCTGCCCTCCTCCGCCCGGACCGGCGTACTGCGGCTCCAGGAGCACCTGACGCCGGCCCGCTCGCTCGACCGGCTCGCCTCGGCCATGGGCCGCCCGGTCGGCGTCGGCGCGGTCCTGGAGAGTGCCGACCGCACCCTGCGCGAGGCGGCCGACTGCTCCTCCGGGGAGCGGGAGTCACTGCCCGTCACCCCGGCGGCCACGGCGGCCTACTGCTGGGACCCGGCGGACACCACCGGCACCGCGGGCACCCTGTGGCGGCCGGTCTCGGTGACCACGTCCGGCGACGCGGACGACGACGGCATGTGGGGCGCCCACCGCGTGATCCTCGCGGGCTGGACGCACAGCACGACGACCGGGCCGGCCGCCGAGCGGGGCCTGGCCCGGGTCGCCTTCGTCGACACCGACGACCCGCGCCACCCGGTCTACCGCTGGGTGCTGCTGGTCGTCCCGGACGCCGGGGGCCGCGACTACCGGGGGCTGGCCTCACCCGTCTCCGGCATGGTCTGGTACCAGGACAAACTGCTCGTCACCTCCGGCGCGGGCGCGGCCGAGGCGCTCTACGTCTACGACATGAACCGCATCCAGCGCACCACCGTCGACGGCCCGGCGGTCGGCCGGGTGCCCGGCGGCTGGTCGGCCGGCGGCTACGGCTATGTGATGCCGGCCGTCGGTTCCTACCGCTTCCCGGCCGGACGCTGCTCCGCCGCAAAGAGCGGCACCCCCTGCCCGGGCGGCCTCTCCCTGGACCGGGGGTCGGCACCCGACAGTCTGGTCGTCAGCGAACGGACCCCGGCCGGCGGCGACCGGGACGCCCGTCTGTGGCGGTACGCCTTCAGCGTGGACCCCGCGCGCGGCGGCCTGCTCGCCGCGGACCCGCTCGGCCGGGTGGACGCCGTCGAGGCGTACCGTACGGGGGCTTCCGGCATCCGGGGCGTGCTGTCCTACCGTCCGGCCGGCTCGGCGCGGTCCACGTGGTACATCGGGCATCCGCCCGGGGACATGGACGGCCACGGCACCCTCTGGCGGCAGGACACCGACGGCGCGAAGGCGGCGCACTGCGGCTCGGACGGCAGCCACCACTGCTGGGCCGAGGGTGCGGGCTCGCTGTCCTACTGGCAGCAGACGGGCGCGGTGTGGTCGGTCACGGACCGCATGCTGTTCTCCCTGCCCTTGGCCTCGATCGACAGGTCCCTGGGGTAGATGATTCCCTGACGCCCATGAGCAGCGTCATGGTCACCACCTGGTCCCTCGAGCAGACGTCCCCGGACGACGCCCTCCCGGCCGCCGTGCCCGACGGCGACGTGCGGATCGTCCGCTCCGAAGTCCCCTCCCCCGAGTTCAGCCGCTTCCTGTACGCCTCGGTCGGCGGCGACATCCGCTGGACCGACCGGCTGACCTGGAGCTACGACCGGTGGCGGGAGTACCTGGGCAGGCCGGGCGTGGAGACGTGGGTCGCCTACGACCGGGGCACCCCGGCCGGGTACGTGGAGCTGGACCCGCAGGACGAGGGAGTCGTGGAGATCACGTACTTCGGGCTGATCCCCGCCTTCCGCGGCCGGCGCATCGGCGGTCATCTGCTGACCCACGGCACGGCCCGGGCGTGGGACCTCGCCGACCGGTGGCCCGGGCGGGCGCCGACGAAGCGGGTGTGGCTGCACACCTGCAGCAAGGACGGCGAGTTCGCCATGGACAACTACCTGCGGCGGGGCTTCCGGCTCTTCGACACCAAGGTGGAGGAGGAGCGGGAGGTGCCGGCGCCGGGACCCTGGCCGGGGGCGTAGCGGCCGGCAGCCTGCCGCACCCGGCGCGGTGCCCGTGACGCCGCGCACATGACACAGATCACAGTGTCCACCATTCGGGACAAGCGTGTCCAGCATGCGGATTACGGTGGACTGGCCGGAGATCCCCATGACACGCTTCCGTCATGTCTGGAACTGGAATCGCCTTGGTGAGTCGGCGGCACGTCGACCTCGGCCGCATGTCCAGCGCCATCTGTCCGGCGAGCTGACCGCACCGGCGACGCCGACAGTCCCGACTTTTCCCTCCCCCTGCGCAACGATGCGCACGTATGCCCTATTGCGCCCGTACGCGCAGGTCAGAGCCGCATTCGCCTGTTCCCGAAGGACATCACACCATGGCCGCCACCCCGCAGAACCCTGCCGCCTCCGCGCCCCGCCGCAAGGTGAGTCGTCACCGCGGTGAGGGTCAGTGGGCCGCGGGTCACTTCACCCCGCTCAACGGAAACGAACAGGTCAAGAAGGACGACGACGGTCTCAATGTGCGGACACGCATTGAGACGATCTACTCCAAGCGCGGTTTCGACTCGATCGACCCCAGCGACCTGCGCGGACGTATGCGCTGGTGGGGGCTCTACACCCAGCGCAAGCCCGGGATCGACGGCGGCAAGACCGCGATCCTGGAGCCAGAGGAGCTGGACGACGAGTACTTCATGCTGCGCGTCCGCATCGACGGCGGCGCGTTGACCACCCGGCAACTGCGGGTGATCGGCGAGATCTCGCAGGAGTTCGCGCGCGGCACCGCGGACATCACCGACCGGCAGAACGTCCAGTACCACTGGATCCGCATCGAGGACGTGCCCACCATCTGGGACCGCCTGGAGGGCGTGGGCCTGTCGACGGTCACCGCCTGCGGCGACACCCCGCGTGTGATGATCGGCTCCCCGGTGGCGGGCATCGCCGAGGACGAGATCATCGACGGCACCCCCGCGCTGGAGGAGATGAAGCGCCGGGTCCTGAACAACAAGGCGTACTCGAACCTCCCCCGCAAGTTCAAGACGGCCATCTCCGGGTCGCCGCTGCTGGACGTGGTGCACGAGATCAACGACGTCGCGTTCGTCGGCGTGCGCCACCCCGAGCACGGCCCCGGCTTCGACGTGTGGGTCGGCGGCGGTCTGTCCACCAACCCCAAGCTCGGTGTGCGGCTGGGCGCCTGGGTGCCCGTCGAGGAGGTCCCGGACGTCTACGAGGGCGTCATCTCGATCTTCCGTGACTACGGCTACCGCCGGCTGCGCAATCGGGCCCGCCTGAAGTTCCTCGTCGCCGACTGGGGCGCGGAGAAGTTCCGGCAGGTGCTGGAGGACGAGTACCTGGGCGGGCGCAAGCTGATCGACGGGCCCGCTCCCGAGCAGCCCGTCCAGCAGTGGCGCGACCACATCGGCGTGCACCGGCAGAAGGACGGCCGCTTCTACGTCGGCTTCGCGCCGCGCGTGGGACGCGTCGACGGCGGCACGCTCACGAAGATCGCCGATCTCGCGGAGGCCCATGGCTCGGGCCGGGTCCGCACCACCGTCGAGCAGAAGATGATCATCCTCGATGTCGAGGAGACGCGGGTCGACTCGCTGGTCGAGGCCCTGGAGGCGCTGGACCTCACCGCCAGGCCGTCCACGTTCCGGCGCGGCACGATGGCCTGCACCGGTATCGAGTTCTGCAAGCTCGCCATCGTGGAGACCAAGCAGCGCGGCTCGCAGCTGATCGACGAACTCGAGCGCCGGATGCCGGACTTCGACGAGCCGATCACCATCAACCTCAACGGCTGCCCCAACGCCTGCGCGCGTATCCAGGTGGCGGACATCGGTCTCAAGGGGCAGCTGGTCCTGGACGATGACGGCAACCAGGTCGAGGGCTACCAGGTGCACCTCGGCGGCGCGCTGGGCCTGGAGGCCGGCTTCGGCCGCAAGGTGCGCGGGCTGAAGGTCACCGCGGAGGAGCTCCCCGACTACGTCGAGCGCGTCCTCAAGCGTTTCCAGGCCGAGCGCGAGGACGGCGAGCGGTTCGCCGTCTGGGCGGCCCGGGCCGGCGAGGAGGCACTGTCATGAGCGAGCGGGCGGCCCCCTTCTACTGCCCCTACTGCGGCGACGAGGACCTGCGTCCCGGGGACCAGGGCCACGGAGCCTGGGAATGCGCGGCGTGCAACCGCGCATTCCAGCTGAAGTTCCTCGGGCTGCTGGCCCGGGGACTGCAGCGAGCCGACAACGGAGGGGACGATCGGATATGACGACCGCTCAGGAAGAACGTACCGCCGAGGAGCTGAAGGCGCTCGCCGAGCAGGCGGGCCGTGACCTGGAGGACGCCTCCGCCCTGGAGATCCTCCAGTGGGCGGTGGACACCTTCGGCAAGGGCTTCTGCGTCACCTCCTCCATGGAGGACGCGGTGGTCGCCCACCTGGCGTCCCGCGTCCTGAAGGGCGTGGACGTCGTGTTCCTCGACACCGGCTACCACTTCCCCGAGACCATCGGCACCCGCGACGCGGTCGAGGCCGTGATGGACGTCAACGTCATCACCCTCACCCCGAAGCAGACGGTCGCCGAACAGGACGCCCAGTACGGCCCCAGGCTGCACGACCGCGACCCCGACCTGTGCTGCAGGCTCCGCAAGGTCCAGCCCCTGGAGGAGGGCCTCGAGGGCTACCGGGCCTGGGCGACGGGCCTGCGCCGCGACGAGTCCCCGACCCGGGCGAACACCCCGGTCGTCGGCTGGGACGACAAGCGCGGGAAGGTGAAGATCTCCCCGATCGCCCGCTGGACCCAGGACGACGTGGACGCCTACGTCGCCGAGCACGGCGTGCTGACCAACCCGCTGCTGATGGACGGCTACGCCTCCGTCGGCTGCGCCCCCTGCACCCGCCGGGTCCTGGCGGGCGAGGACGCCCGCGCGGGCCGCTGGGCGGGCCGCGCCAAGACCGAGTGCGGACTGCACGGCTGACCATGACCGCGAATTCCGCGAACTCTCCGACGAACTCTCCGACGAACAAGGAGACCCACGTGACGACCGGAGCCACCGTCTGGCTCACGGGTCTGCCGAGCGCCGGCAAGACCACCATCGCCCACGAGCTGGCCGGCCGGCTGCGCGAGGAGGGCCACCTCGTCGAGGTGCTCGACGGCGACGAGATCCGCGAGTTCATCTCGGCGGGCCTCGGCTTCAGCCGCGAGGACCGGCACACCAACGTGCAGCGGATCGGCTTCGTCGCCGAACTGCTGGCCCGCAACGGCGTCACGGCCCTGGTCCCGGTCATCGCGCCGTACGCGGACAGCCGGGACGCGGTACGCAAGCGGCACCAGGAGAACGGCACGGCGTACCTGGAGGTGCACGTGGCGACCCCGGTCGAGGTGTGCTCGGTACGCGATGTGAAGGGGCTGTACGCCAAGCAGGCAGCGGGCGAGCTGACGGGACTCACGGGCGTCGACGACCCGTACGAGGAGCCCGAGTCGCCCGACCTGCGCATCGAGTCGCAGCACCAGAGCGTGCCGGAGTCCGCGGCCTCCGTGTACGCCCTGCTGAGCGAAAGGGGACTGGCATGACGACCGTCACCAGGGTCAAGGAGGGCGACGAGGGCACGGACAGCCCGTACGCCCTCAGCCACCTGGACGCGCTGGAGTCCGAGGCGGTGCACATCTTCCGCGAGGTGGCGGGCGAGTTCGAGAAGCCGGTGATCCTGTTCTCCGGCGGCAAGGACTCCATCGTCATGCTGCACCTGGCGCTGAAGGCGTTCGCGCCCGCGCCGGTGCCGTTCTCGCTGCTGCACGTGGACACCGGACACAACTTCCCCGAGGTGCTGGAGTACCGCGACCGGACCGTCGAGCGGCACGGACTGCGCCTCCACGTGGCCTCGGTGCAGGACTACATCGACCGCGGCGTGCTCAAGGAGCGTCCCGACGGCACCCGCAACCCGCTGCAGACCGTCCCGCTGACGGAGAAGATCCAGGGCGAGCGGTTCGACGCCGTCTTCGGCGGCGGACGCCGGGACGAGGAGAAGGCCCGCGCCAAGGAGCGGGTGTTCTCCCTGCGCGACGAGTTCTCCCAGTGGGACCCCCGCCGGCAGCGCCCCGAGCTGTGGAACCTGTACAACGGCCGCCACGCGCCCGGCGAGCACGTCCGCGTCTTCCCGCTCAGCAACTGGACCGAACTGGACGTCTGGCAGTACATCGCCCGCGAGGGCATCGAGCTGCCGCAGATCTACTTCGCGCACGAGCGGGAGGTCTTCCAGCGGGCCGGCATGTGGCTGACGGCCGGTGAGTGGGGCGGCCCGAAGGACGGCGAGACCGTCGAGAAGCGGCTGGTCCGCTACCGCACCGTCGGGGACATGTCCTGCACGGGCGCGGTGGATTCGGACGCCGTGACGCTGGAGCAGGTGATCGCCGAGATCGCCGCGTCCCGGCTGACCGAGCGCGGCGCCACCCGCGCCGACGACAAGCTCTCCGAGGCCGCGATGGAAGACCGCAAGCGCGAGGGGTACTTCTAAGCATGAGCACGACGACGACCGAGGCACTCTCGGCCACCACCCTGCTGCGGTTCGCCACCGCGGGCTCCGTCGACGACGGCAAGTCCACCCTCGTCGGCCGGCTGCTGCACGACTCCAAGTCGGTCCTCGCCGACCAGTTGGAAGCCGTGGAGCACGCCTCACGGAACCGCGGCAAGGACGCACCCGACCTCGCCCTCCTCACCGACGGGCTGCGCGCCGAGCGCGAACAGGGCATCACCATCGACGTGGCCTACCGCTACTTCGCCACCCCGCGCCGCCGGTTCATCCTCGCCGACACCCCCGGCCATGTGCAGTACACCCGCAACATGGTCACCGGCGCCTCCACCGCCGAACTCACGGTCATCCTGGTCGACGCCCGCAACGGCGTCGTCGAGCAGACTCGCCGGCACGCGGCGATCGCCGCCCTCCTGCGCGTCCCGCACGTGGTCCTCGCCGTCAACAAGATGGACCTCGTCGACTTCCAGGAGTCCGTGTTCGCCGCGATCGCCGAGGAGTTCACGGCGTACGCGACCGAACTGGGCGTCCCGGAGGTCACCGCGATCCCGATCTCGGCGCTCACCGGCGACAACGTGGTGGAGCCGTCCGCGAACATGGACTGGTACGGCGGCCCGACCGTGCTGGAGCACCTGGAGACGGTCCCGGTCAGCCACGACCTGAGCCACTGCCACGCGCGCCTGCCCGTGCAGTACGTGATCCGGCCGCAGACGGCCGAGCACCCCGACTACCGGGGCTACGCGGGCCAGATCGCCGCCGGTTCGTTCCGGGTCGGCGAGGCGGTGACGGTGCTCCCGTCCGGCCGTACGTCCAGGATCTCCGGCATCGACCTGCTCGGCGAACCGGTCGACGTCGCCTGGACCACCCAGTCGGTGACGATCCTCCTGGAGGACGACATCGACATCTCGCGCGGCGACCTGCTCGTGCCGACCAAGGACGCCCCGGCGACCACCCAGGACATCGAGGCCACGGTCTGCCACGTCGCCGACGCCCCGCTGACCGTCGGCCACCGGGTGCTGCTCAAGCACGGCACCCGTACGGTCAAGGCGATCGTCAAGGACATCCCGTCCCGTCTCACGCTCTCCGACCTGTCCCTGCACCCGCACCCGGGACACCTCGCCGCCAATGACATCGGCCGGGTGAAGATCCGCACCGCCGAGCCGCTGCCGGTCGACTCCTACGCCGACTCGCGCCGCACCGGCTCCTTCATCCTGATCGACCCCAGCGACGGCACCACGCTCACCGCGGGCATGGTCGGCGAGTCGTTCGCTTCCCCGGAGCCCGTCAAGGACGAGGACGGGGACGACGGGTGGGACTTCTGACATGACCTGCACCGACTACTACTCCACGTTCGCGAAGGAGGGCGGCCGCGTCGGCAGCGGTGCCATCGGCAGCGGACAGGGCGGAGTGACGCGATGTGCGCGCTGACGTCCGCGCACTGCCCCGCGCGCCCGCACCCCGCACCGCCGTAGACGCAAGCCCGCCGAACTCCCGGCCACGACCTGAGAGACCGTGACCGCCGGGCCTCCGAGAGGAACACCTCCCGTGCCTGCACCGACCGCCCTCCGCCGCAGCCTCGCGGTGGCAGCCGTGCTGCCTCTGCTGGCCCTCGCCGCCTGCGGGTACGGCTCCGAGGCCAAGGACACCGACACCGCCGAGGTCGCCGCCGGGGCGGAGAAGACCGACGGCCTCGACTCCGTGAAGATCGGGTACTTCGGGAACCTGACCCACGCGACCGCGCTGGTCGGCCGTGAGCAGGGCATCTTCCAGAAGGAGCTCGGGGCGACCAAGGCCTCGTACGCCACCTTCAACGCCGGCCCGTCCGAGATCGAGGCGCTCAACTCCGGCTCCATCGACATCGGCTGGATCGGCCCGTCCCCGGCGATCAACGGCTACGCCAAGTCGGACGGCAAGAACCTGAGGATCATCGGCGGTTCGGCCTCCGGCGGCGTCAAGCTGGTCGTCGACCCGAAGAAGATCAAGTCCGTCGCGGACGTCAGGGGCAAGCGGATCGCCACGCCCCAGCTCGGCAACACGCAGGACGTGGCGTTCCTCAACTGGGCCGCGGACCAGGGCTGGACGATCGACCCGCAGACCGGCAAGGGTGACGTCACGGTCGTCCGCACGGACAACAAGATCACCCCGGACGCCTACAGGTCCGGCTCGGTCGACGGCGCGTGGGTGCCGGAGCCGACCGCGTCGAAGCTGGTCGCGGAGGGCGGCAAGGTACTGCTCGACGAGTCGGCGCTGTGGCCGGAGAAGAAGTTCGTGATCACGAACATCGTCGTGTCGCAGAAGTTCCTCACGGCACACCCGAAGGCCGTCGAGGCCGTGCTGAAGGCCTCCGTCGAGACGAACAAGTGGATCAACGCCAACCCGGACGCGGCGAAGAAGGCGGCGAACAAGCAGCTGGCGGCCGACTCCGGCAAGGCGCTGCCGGCCGAGGTCCTGGACCCGGCCTGGAAGTCGATCCGGTTCACCGACGACCCGCTGGCGTCCACCCTGAACACCGAGGCGGAGCACGCGGTCAGGGCCGGCCTGCTGGACAAGCCGGACCTCAAGGGCATCTACCACCTCACCCTGCTCAACAAGGTCCTCGAAGCCGAGGGCGCGAGCACCGTCGACGCCGCCGGTCTCGGCACCGACTGACGCAAGTCCCCGATGAGTCCCCAGGAGGTGACGAACATGGCCACGATCCTCGCCGAGGCCGCGGAGTCCGTCGAGTGCGCGGCTCGCATCGAGCACGTCTCGAAGTCCTTCGCGGTACCGGGTGGGCAGCAGCTCGTCCTGGACGACATCAGCATCGATGTCGCGCCCGGCGAGTTCGTCACCCTCCTGGGCGCCTCGGGCTGCGGCAAGTCCACGCTGCTGAACCTGGTGGCCGGCCTGGACAGGCCGACCACCGGCGCCATCACCACGGACGGCCGCCCGGCCCTGATGTTCCAGGAGCACGCCCTCTTCCCGTGGCTGACCGCGGGCAAGAACATCGAACTCGCCCTGAAGCTCAGGGGAGTCGCCAAGAACGACCGGCGCGACAAGGCCGAGGAGCTGCTCGAGCTCGTCCGGCTCGGGGGCGCGTACGGCAAGCGGGTGCACGAGCTGTCCGGCGGTATGCGCCAGCGCGTGGCGATGGCCCGCGCGCTGGCGCAGGAGAGCAGCCTGCTGCTGATGGACGAGCCGTTCGCGGCCCTGGACGCCATCACGCGGGACGTGCTGCACGACGAGCTGACCCGGATCTGGGCGGAGACGGGGCTGTCGGTGCTGTTCGTCACGCACAACGTGCGCGAGGCGGTACGGCTGGCCCAGCGGGTCGTCCTGCTGTCGTCCCGCCCCGGCCGGATCGCGCGCGAGTGGACCGTCGACATCCCGCAGCCGCGCCGCATCGAGGACGCGCCCGTGGCCGAACTGTCCCTCGAGATCACCGATGTACTGCGTGGGGAGATCCGCCGTCATGGCCAGCACTGAGACACCGCAGGTCCAGGACGCGGGAAGCGTCGAGGCGGGGCTCGACGCGCTGGAGACCTCGGCCACCGGCCGTACGCCCTTCCGGCAGACCCTCGTCCAGAAGATTCTCCCTCCCCTCACGGCGATCGTGCTGGTCCTGTTGATCTGGCAGGGTCTGATCACCTTCGGGATCGTCGACGACCCGACCAAGCTGCCCTCGCCGGGCGACGTCTGGCACGTCGTCCGCCGGTCGTGGCTCGAGGGCACCCTGCTCGGCTACATCTGGACCAGCGTCTCGCGCGGGCTGCTGGGCTTCTGCCTCGCGCTGCTCATCGGCACCCCGCTCGGCCTGGTGGTGGCGCGGGTGAGGTTCGTGCGCGCGGCCATCGGCCCGATCCTGTCCGGACTCCAGTCGCTGCCGTCGGTGGCGTGGGTGCCGCCGGCCGTGATCTGGCTGGGGCTGAACAACTCGATGATGTACGCGGTGATCCTGCTCGGCGCGGTGCCGTCCATCGCCAACGGCCTGGTGTCCGGCGTCGACCAGGTGCCGCCGCTGTTCCTGCGGGCGGGCCGCACCATGGGCGCGACCGGGCTGAGGGGCACCTGGCACGTCACCCTGCCCGCCGCGCTGCCCGGCTATGTAGCGGGCATGAAGCAGGGCTGGGCCTTCTCCTGGCGGTCGCTGATGGCCGCGGAGATCATCGCCAGCTTCCCCGACCTGGGCGTGGGTCTCGGCCAGCTGCTGGAGAACGCCCGCACCGCCAGCGACATGGCCATGGTGTTCGAGGCCATCCTGCTCATCCTGTTCGTCGGCATCGCCATCGACCTGCTGATCTTCAGCCCGCTGGAGCGGTGGGTGCTGCGCAGCCGCGGTCTGCTGGTGAAGGGCTGAGTCCGGCATGCGCACGCACCGCCCCGCCCTCGTCGTCATCGCGCACGGCAGCCGCGACCCGCGGCACGCCGCGACGGTGCACGCCCTGGTGCGGCTGGTGCGGTCGCTCAGGCCGCACCTGCGGGTGGAGACCGGGTTCCTCGACTTCAACGTCCCGTCCGTGCTCGGGGTGCTGGAGTCGCTGGCGGCGGAGGGTGTACGGGATGTCGTGGCCCTGCCCTTGCTCCTGACCCGCGCCTTCCACGCGAAGGCGGACATCCCGGCGGTCCTGCGGGACGCGCCGCCGCGGCTGCGGATCCGGCAGGCGGAGGTGCTGGGCCCCTCCCCGCTGCTGCTGGCGGCGCTGGAACGCCGGCTGTACGAAGCGGGACTGACACCCGCCGACAAGTCCTCGACCGGGGTCGTGCTGGCCTCGGCCGGGTCCACCGACCCGGAGGCGAGCGCAGTGATCGCTGATATCGCGCGGGAGTGGCGGCACACCGGTTGGTGCGCCGTGCGGCCTGCGTTCGCCTCCGCCGCTTCTCCCACGGGCATCCCGCGCACCGAGGACGCCGTGCGCGAACTGCGCGCCCTGGGCTGCGCGAAGGTCGCGGTCGCGCCGTACGTACTGGCCCCCGGCTTCCTGCCGGACCGCATCGCGCGCGGCGCGGCCGAGGCGGACGTACTGGCGGGTGTGCTCGGTCCGGCTCCGGAGGTGGCACGGGTGCTGCTGGAACGGTACGACGCGGCGCGCCACCCGGCGCTGGCGGCTGTCGGCGCCTGACGGCCGGGGTCCGCGGTCCGGCGCTCCCCTGTGACGCCGGTCCGCGGACGGCCCGGGGCACGGCGTCCGGCTGTGGCCAACCTTCTTTCCGTGCCCGGTACTTGGTACTGCGTTTCGTGCGGCGGAAGTGTCACAGCAGCGGGATGCGCGGCAGCGCCCAGCCGAAGGACGGCGAGCCACGGGGCCGAACCGCGCCGCGCCGTGCGGGTTGACCTTGCCCCTGGGGCAGGGAGCAGGGTCTGGCACATGGACGACTTCTACCTGCGGCAGACGCCGTACAGCGACCCGGGTGACCTGGACGTCGACGGCCTGCCGCGTGACGCGGGGGAACTCGCCGGCCTCGTACGTGACCTGATCATCCACCGGAGCGAGGGCGAGCGCTTCGGCTGGACCGTGCCGACCGCACGGCTGCACGAGGACGTGGAGACCAGATACGTCACCGGACTGCTGCGCGTCCTGCGCGCACGCGGGGACGGGCCGCTCACCGAACGGCGCCCGCCCGAGCAGCGGTTCGTGGGCACCTGCCGGGACTTCGCGCTGCTGCTCTGCTCGCTGCTGCGGGCCACGGGAACGCCGGCGCGGGTCCGCTGCGGCTTCGCGACGTACTTCACCGACGGGTTCCACGAGGACCACTGGGTCACCGAGTACCGCACGCCGCAGGGGAGGTGGCGGCGGGCCGACGCGCAGGTCCACCACGGGTGCGACCTGCCCTTCGACCCGATGGACGTACCGGCGGACCGGTTCCTGGTGGCCGGGGACGCCTGGCGGGCCTGCCGGGCGGGACGCGCCGACCCGCGGACGTTCGGGGTGCCCTGGCTCGACGGGGTCAGGGGGCTGTGGTTCGTCCGCGCCGACGTGCTGCGCGACCTCGCGGCCCTGCACGGGGTGGAGCTGCTCCCCTGGGACGAGTGGGGCCCCGGGATCCAGGACGACGCGTCGCTCACGGCGGACGACGTGGCCCTGGTCGACGCCGTCGCCGCCGCGCGCTCCGAGGAGGAGCTGCACCGGCTGTACGAGGACCCGCGGCTGCGGGTGCCGGACGTGATCACCTCGCACACCACCCATGGCGGCCCACGCAGGGTCAGGCTCGCGGAGCGGTCAGCTCCACCAGCTTGAGCACGGTGTTCCAGTTCCGGCTGGTGGCGATCACCCCCTTGGTGCCCCGCGGCCGGGACAGGGCCTCGGCCAGCTTGGAGCGGCCGAGGCCCTCCGGGGCGTACAGGTACAGCGCACGGTCGCCGAGGCGGAACTCCTCGGGGAGGTGGGCGGCCGGGTCGATCTCCGCGAAGCGCTCCGCGGTGACGGGCGAGGAGAAGTAGGTGACGTGCACCTGCTTGGCCGCCAGTTCGGCGGCGGGGAACGGGCAGCCCTCCGCCACCGCCCTCAGGTAGGCGTGGCTGCGCACGATCACGTCCACGGAGAAGCCGAACCGCTGCTGGAGCGCCCGCGTCAGCTCGGCGGCCAAGGACTCCTCGTCGCCGTGGCCGGAGGCGAAGACGGCCTGCCCGCTCTGCAGGTAGGTGCGGACGCCGTCGTGGCCGAGACCCGTCATCAGCTGTCGCAGGTCGGCCATCGGCAGCTTCCTGTTGCCGCCCACGTTGATTCCCCGCAGCAGCGCCGCATACGTCGTCATCCCGACACCATAGAGCGGCCGGCGTGCCCGGACACCCTGATCACCGCCCCCGAGGGCGCGGACAGAGGTAAGGGCCCGTTGTCCTCCCCGGCGGCGAGGGGACCTCGTCGTACGTGGGCGACCGGCTGAGCGTCTGATCCCGCCCGTCGACGTGAGGGCCCGCTGGTCTCCCGGGGGAACCAACGGGCCCTCGCCGTGCCCCGGTGAGCGCGGACGCCTCCGGCGAGCGGATGTGGACCGGGGGCAGCGCGGGGTCGGCGAGGGCCCGGGTGCCGGTGGGCAGCATCCAGTCCCCCAGGGCCGGCCGGACCATGTTCTGACGCCGCAGCAGGAAGGCGACGAACGCGGCGGCCTCCTTCTTGTGCGGGCTGTCGGCGGCGACGGACAGCGTCTGCGGGCTGACGCCCTGGGTGAGCCCGTCGGCGCCCGCCGGTGCGGGCAGCACCTGCCAGTCGAAGCCCTTGGGCGCCTGCTGGGCTATCTGCTGCCGGTAGGAGAAGCCGAGCGTGACCATGGCGTACCTGCCGCCGAAGAAACCGGGCAGCGTGTCCGAGCCGCCGCTGCCCAGGGTCGAGGCGGGCGCACTGTGGTCGGGGCCGGCCTGGTCGTGGATGGTGCGCGGCACCACCTGTTCGGCGGCTCCGAAACGACCTCGGGCATGGCCCACGGGACGATGGCGAGGGCGCGGGCGAGGGCGCGCAGCCGTAACTCCTGGTTCAGCAGCAGGGCCAGGCCGAGCGCCAGCAGGAACTGCGGCACGGTCACCCCGACGGCCCACACCAGCCCGATCCGGAACGACTCCCGGAACAGGGTGTCGTGCAGCAGGTCCCGGAAGTTGAGGGCGCCGGTCCACCGCGTGGGCGCGGTCCGGCCCGACTGCGCGTCCGTGAAGGCCAGCAGGATGCCGTACAGCAGGGGCCCGACGCTCAGGACCAGGATGGGCATCAGGGCGGGCAGGACGAGGAACCAGGCGCCGCGGTCCGGGGCGCGCCGCGGCGACCGCCCGGTCTCCACCGCCAAGGTCACGGAATCAGCCCCTTTGTCGCGACGCGGTTGGCGTGTTCATGTTCGTGAAGGCGTGGTGTTCCGTCAAGGGACCGCGCACACGGCCCGACCTGTGGGAATGCGAGACTGGTCGAGACCGGCGCAGGACGGGTCAGGACACGGAGGCGGACGATGGACGAGGCGCGGGCGCGGGACGTACTGACCGCGGCCGGGGTGCTGCCGGGGACGGCCGGGGACGCGCGGCTGCTCGCCCTGGGCGAGAACGCGGTGTTCGCCGCCGGTGACCTGGTCGTCAAGGTGGGGCGCGACGCCGAGCTGCTGGACCGGGCGCGGCGGGAGCTGGACGTCGCGGCCTGGCTGGCCGCGGCGGGTGTGCCGGCCGTGCGGGCGGCCGAGCCGGAGGCCCGGCTGGTCGAGGGGCACCCGGTGACCGTGTGGCACCGGCTGCCCGATCCCGTGCGGCCCGCCGAGCCGCGGGATCTGGCCGGACTGCTGCGGATCGTGCACGCACTGCCCTCCCCCTCCTTCACCCTTCCGCCGCGCGATCTGCTGGGCGGTGTGGAACGCTGGCTGCGGCTCGCGGGCGACGCGATCGACCCGGCGGACGCGGCGTATCTGCGCGAGCGGCGGGACGGGTTCACCGCGGCCGCGGCGGCGCTGACGCCCCGGCTGCCGCCGGGACCCATCCATGGCGACGCGCTGCCCCGCAATGTGCACGTCGGCCCCGAGGGCCCGGTCCTGGTGGACCTGGAGACCGTCTCGGCCGATCTGCGCGAGCACGACCTGGTGGTCATGGCCCTCTCCCGGGACCGCTACGGTCTGCCCGCCGAGGCCTACGACTCCTTCACCGACACCTATGGGTGGGACGTGCGGGAGTGGGACGGCTGCCCGGTGCTGCGCGGCGCCCGGGAGACGGCCAGCTGCGCGTGGGTGGCCCAGCACGCACCGGCCGGCCCCAAGGCGCTGGCGGAGTTCCGCCGCCGGGTGGCGTCACTGCGGGACGGGGACGAGACGGTGCGGTGGTATCCGTTCTGAGCGGGTCGCGGCGGGAGCGCGACAGGACCTGGAAGCCCGATGAAGATCTTGCTCCGGCCGCCCGGCTCGCCCTGGATTGCCGGTAAATGTCAATCGCCGTGAACCGGCGCAAGCCGGGCGCGATTTCAAGATCTTCAGGACGCTTCTAGGCGGGGCCGCTCCGCGTCAGTTCGCGCAGCGGCCACACCCCGTCCACCACCGCGTCCGCGTCTCCCTTCCGGCGCAGGAAGCTCTGGAAGTCCGCCGCCCACTCGGCGTACCACTCCACCTGGCGGCGATGCAGCTCCGCCGGGCCGAGGGCCGCGATCTTCGGGTGGCGGTCGGCTATCGCGGAGGCCAGACGGGCCGCGGCGAGGGCGTCGGCGGTGGCGTCGTGGGCGGAGTCGAGGACGACGCCGTACTCGGCGCAGACCGCTTCGAGGTTGCGCTTGCCGCGGCGGTAGCGGTCGGCCTGCCGGTCGATGGTGTACGGGTCGATCACCGGGGCGGGGTCGAGGCCGCCGAGGCGGTCGGCGAGCGAGGGCAGGCCGTGGCGCCGCAGTTCGGCGGAGAGCAGGGTGAGGTCGAAGGCCGCGTTGTAGGCGACGACCGGCACGCCCGTCCGCCAGTACCCGGTGAGGACGTCCGCGATGGCGTCCGCGACCCGGTCGGCCGGCGCCCCCTCGGCCGCGGCGCGTTCGTTGCTGATGCCGTGCACCGCCACCGCGTCGGCCGGGATCTCCACGCCGGGATCGGCCAGCCACTCCCGGCGCCCCATGGGCTGTCCGGCCCTGACCTCGATCACGGCCCCCGTGACGATGCGCGCCTCGCGCGGATCCGTCCCGGTCGTCTCCAGGTCGAAGCCGATCAGCAGCTCCCGGTGCCAGCCCATGGGCGGCCCCCCTTCTCGGTGGTGCGTTCCCCCGGTGATCTCTCAGTGGCTCCACCTTCGCACGCGCCACTGACAATCCGAGGGCCGCGTTCCGCTCACGGCCGGGGACGGTTCAGGACACCGGTCGCGAATCCGCCCACGCCAGCTCGAATTCCTCGCGGTATGTCGCGAACAGCCCGCCTTCGCCCGTGTCGTCCGACCTGACCACCCGGTCGCCGTTGCGCAGCACCAGCACCGGCGACTCCATCCCCCGCGCCCCGCGCAGATAGGACTGCACCACCGCGAGGCCGTCGGCGCCGTCGCCGTCGACGAGGTAGGCCGTGAAGCGCGGCGTCTCGTCGTAGACCTGGATGGCGAAGGCGTCCGGGTCCCGCAGCCGGGACCGCACCCGGCGCATGTGCAGGATGTTCATCTCGACGGACCGGCTCAGTTCGCCCCGTTTCATCCCCAGTTCCCGTTCGCGCCGCTTCACCGCGCTGGAGGCGGGGTTGAGGAAGAGCAGCCGGACCCGGCAGCCGGACTCGGCCAGCCGCACCAGCCGCCGTCCGGAGAAGTTCTGCACGAGCAGGTTGAGGCCGATGCCGGTGGCGTCGAGGCGGCGGGCACCGCCGAAGAGGTCCTCGGCCGGGAACTGGCGCATCAGCCGCACCCGGTCGGAGTGCACGGCGACCACGTCCGCGTACCGGTCGCCGACCAGGCTCTCGACCGCGTCGACCGGCAGCCTTCGCGCGGACGGCACGTCGCCGCTCGTGCCGAGCATCTCCAGCAGCCGGGCGGAGGCCCGTTCGGCCTGGTTCAGGACGGCCTCGGACAGGGCCCGGTTGCGGGAGACGACGTTGCGGGTGACCTCCAGCTCGTCCAGGGCGAGTTCGACGTCCCGGCGTTCGTCGAAGTACGGCGCGAAGCACGGCCAGTGCTGCACCATCAGCTCGCGCAGCTGGGGCAGCGTGAGGAAGCTGAGGACGTTGTCGTCGGCCGGGTCGAGCAGATAGCCCTTGCGGCGGCTGACCTCGCGCACGGCGGCCGCGCGCTGCACCCACTCCTGGCCGGCCGGGCCGGCCGCGGCGACCACCCAGTCGTCGCCGTGGACGGGTTCGTAGACGGGCCGCAGCACGGCGGCCACCACCGCGCGCAGCCGCTGTTCGACGAGGTTCAGCCAGATGTAGGCCCGCCCGGCCCGCTGGGCGCGGGTGCGCACCTCGAGCCAGGCGTCGGCGTCCCAGTCCAGTTCCGGCCCGATGGATCCCGCCGCGTCCATCGGCCGCGCCAGGGACACCGCGCCGGGCGGGACGTCCGTGGAGTTCCCCTCGTGACCCTCGTCACCAGGGGGCAGCTCCAGCCCTCCCGAGCCCACCCGCGCACCGCCTTCCGCTCCCCCGAGCTCTCCCCGTGCCAACGATCAAGGAAGGGTACTCCGCAAGCGGTCGGCGGTGCAGCCGGATGGACAGGTCGTTTCTCAACTGCGCGGCCTCCAGTGGCCGTTCTGCCAGGCGAGCTCGTCCGGAGTGAGCGGATTCATGGCCGTGACGTCGCGCGGGGCGATGGCGAATCCCTGCCAGTGGATCGGCATGGGCTGCTGGTCCTCGTCCCGGGCGATGTGGTGGAAGCCCACGTTCATCCACACGATCGGGTGGGTGAGGGTCTGGCCGTTGACCCATGTGTCGACCGACTTGCCCGTGCCGGCCGGGCAGTTGCCCGGGTTGTTGCTGGCGAACTGCTCGCACTTGTCGTACTGGGTGAAGTACACGTCGTGCTTGGTGAAGCTGCGGCCCGGGTACCGCGTGGTCGGGCCGGGGACGATCTCGTACGAGCGTGCGTGGCCGTCCTTGTTCTTGCCGGTCGCGCTGACCACCCGCCACCAGCGGTAGGCCTTGGCGTCGCCCGCGAGTTCCTTGGTGACCTTGGTGCGGGTGGTCTTCGCGGTCGGGGCCTCCTGGCCGTGGGCGGGGGCGCTGACCGCCGAGTCGTACTGCTCGACCTTCGTCTTGGAGGAGCCGTCGAGGCCGAAGTCCAGCCGCCAGAAGACGTTGTGGCTGTGGCTCGTGGCGTAGGCCTTGGCGCCCTTGCCGATGGGCCAGCCACGGCCGTCACCGGCGTCGTAGTCGTCGTAGGAGAGGCTGCCGGTGGCCCCGACGTTCATGTCGACCGTGCCGTCGTCCTGGAAGCGCCACTCGGTCATGTACTCGTACCAGCCGACCTGGTTGACCGTGTAGACGAGCAGGTCCTTGCCCTGGGCCTGGAAGACCTTGTTCGCGGTGTCGCCCTGCATGCGGTAGGCGTGGCCGCGGGAACGGGTGGTGGTGCACAGGCCGCTCACGTTCGGGTGCGCCGGGTCCCAGGCGTCGGGGACCTTGACGGTCTTGATGGTGCCGCCGGGGCACTCGCCGGGCGCCAGGTTCACCAGGCCCTGGGCGAAGCCGAAGCCGGTCAGGTCGTCGTACTCGACGCTGCCGTCGTCGTAGGGGACGTCGATCTGGGCGAGGCGGGCGCTGTTGAGGACCTGGATCGGCTTGGTCTCGCCCTTGGGCTGGTAGGAGACGTGCTCCAGGACGAGACCGGCCTTGCTGTCGTAGCGCCAGCACATCCGCCAGGTGGTGCCACCGGAGAGCTTCTGCTCGATCTTGTAGGCGGCGCTGCAGTCGGCGGCCGCCGCCGGGGCCGCCTTCGGCTGGGCGACGGCCGGTCCGGCGCCGGCCGTGGCGCCGGCGGCCAGCGCGGCCACGGTGAGGCCGACGGCCGCCCGCTCGCGGGCACGGCTGATTCTCTTGACGCGCATGAGGAGATGACTCCCTTGCAGGAGGAGCAGGTGGAAAATGGACGAGTCGTCCGGACCGCGTGTCCGGAGGGCGGCTCAGCCGCGGTCGAGCTCGGCGACCTTGCGGGCGCTCAGGTCGATGATCAGCGACCTGGCATCGATCCACGGACCGTTCTTGACCTTCGGGAACAGCCGCACGCAGCGGTGTTCGCCGCACTTGTCGAGCACGGCGGGCTGTGCACCCGCAGTGGCCCGGTAGACCGCGCCGTTGTACAGCATCTGGTCCGGGGAGGTGAGCTCCTTGCCGGTGGCGTCCTTGTAGTCCGCCCTGAGGCCCGCGCCCAGCGGGTCGGCGATGAGGAGCTCGGCCGCCTGCACGTTCTCGGCCCGGCTCAGCGGCGGCTGGACGCCGTGCTGGGTGCCGGACCGCTCGACCTTGCCGGTGTCGAGGTTCACCGTCTTGGTGATCAGCGCGTCGCTCTTGTAGTCGTAGAACGTCACATCGGCCCGGCGCGGTGCGTCCGGGTCGTCCAGCTCGTCGTTCTCCGGGTCGGCGAGGTCCACCGTGAGGCGCTGCGGCCCGCGGCCCCCGCCGACGTTCTCGCCCGCCGCGAGCAGCTGCCCGCTCGCGGCGATCCGCTCCGCCCGCCGGAGCTCGTCGTCGGTCAGCGGGTCGCCGCCGGTGCCCTTCTCGCCCTCGGCCGGCGCCTGCTGGACGACACCCGGCCGGGCGGCGCCGTTCGCCTGGTCCCGGCCCGGCTGCCGGCCGCTCTGCGTACCGCTGCCGTTCGCCCCGCCCGACTCGTCCGCCCCCGCCGTGCCCGGCAGGGTGATTGCGATCATCACGGCGGTCCCGGCCACCGCGATGGCGGTGCCGGCCACCACCTTGCCCAGATGGCGGCGCACTGTCTCGCGCACGTCTTCCCCCTGCTCCCCCTGGTCCATGGGAGTATTTCTGCCCCACTGTTTCGGCACACGGCTCACTCACCCCGCCGTATGCACTGGTCGCCCGGTAAGAGGGACGTAAGTCATAGGTGGTTCCCTCACTTTCCGGGAGACTCGGAAGATGAAGGCGGTCCGGCCGCACGGCACACCTGAGAGAGTCGTATCCATGCAGGTCTGGCCTGGAGAGGCGTATCCGCTCGGCGCCACGTACGACGGCGCGGGGACCAACTTCGCGGTCTTCACAGAAGCCGCGAACCGAGTAGAGCTGTGTCTGCTGCACGACGACGGCTCGGAGACGGCGGTGGAACTGCGGGAGAGCGACGCGTTCGTGCGGCACGCGTACCTGCCGGGCGTGATGCCCGGGCAGCGGTACGGGTTCCGGGTGCACGGACCGTACGATCCCGCGCGCGGGCTGCGGTGCAATTCGGCGAAGCTGCTGCTCGACCCCTACGCGAAGGCGATCAGCGGCTCGATCCGGTGGGGCGAGGAGGTGTACGGCTACCACTTCGGCTCGCCCGACAGCCGCAACGACCTGGACTCGGCGCCGCACACCATGACGTCGGTCGTGGTCAACCCGTACTTCGACTGGGGCGACGACCGCCGGCCCCGCACCGAGTACCACCACACGGTGATCTACGAGGCCCACGTCAAGGGCCTGACCATGCGCCATCCCGGTCTGCCGGAGGAGCTGCGCGGCACGTACGCGGCACTCGCACATCCGGCGATCATCGAACACCTGACGGAGCTCGGGGTGACGGCCCTGGAGCTGATGCCCGTACACCAGTTCGTCAACGACCACCGTCTGGCCGACATGGGCCTCAGCAACTACTGGGGCTACAACACCATCGGCTTCTTCGCCCCGCACAACGCCTACGCCTCCTGGGGCGACCGCGGACAGCAGGTCCTGGAGTTCAAGTCGGCGGTCCGGGCGCTGCACGAGGCCGGTATCGAGGTCATCCTGGACGTGGTCTACAACCACACCGCCGAGGGCAACCACCTTGGCCCGACGCTGTCCTTCCGGGGCATCGACAACCCCTCCTACTACCGGCTGACGGACGACCCCCGCTACTACATGGACACCACGGGCACCGGGAACTCCCTGCTCATGCGGTCCCCGCACGTGCTCCAGCTGATCATGGACTCGCTGCGGTACTGGGTCACCGAGATGCACGTCGACGGGTTCCGCTTCGACCTCGCGGCGACGCTGGCCCGGCAGTTCCACGAGGTGGACCGGCTGTCGTCGTTCTTCGACCTGGTGCAGCAGGATCCCGTGGTCTCCCAGGTGAAGCTGATCGCCGAGCCGTGGGACGTGGGCGAGGGCGGCTACCAGGTGGGGAACTTCCCGCCGCTGTGGACGGAGTGGAACGGCAAGTACCGCGACACGGTCCGCGACCTGTGGCGGGGCGAACCGAGAACGCTCGCGGAGTTCGCCTCCCGGCTGACCGGCTCCTCGGACCTCTACCAGGACGACGGGCGGCGCCCGCTGGCCTCGATCAACTTCGTGACCTGCCACGACGGGTTCACCCTGCACGACCTGGTGGCCTACAACGACAAGCACAACGACGCCAACGGCGAGGACAACCGGGACGGCGAGAGCCACAACCGGTCCTGGAACTGCGGGGCGGAGGGCGACACCGACGACCCCGGCGTGCTGGAGCTGCGGGCCCGGCAGATGCGGAACTTCATCGCGACGCTGCTGCTCTCCCAGGGCGTGCCCATGATCAGCCACGGCGACGAGTTCGCGCGCACCCAGCGCGGCAACAACAACGCCTACTGCCAGGACAACGAGCTGTCCTGGGTGGAGTGGCCCGAGGCCGGGACGGCCGCGGACGGGCTGCGGGAGTTCACGCGGGCCCTGGTGTGGCTGCGCAAGGAGCACCCGGTCCTGCGCCGGCGGCGCTTCTTCCACGGACGTCCGGTGGAGGGCACCCACGACGAGCTGTCCGACATCGCCTGGTTCACCCCGGAAGGCCGGGAGATGACCCAGCGGGACTGGGACTCGGCGCAGGCCTCGGCGCTGACCGTGTTCCTCAACGGCAACGCGATCTCCGAGCCCGGAGCGCGGGGGGAGCGCATCGCCGACGACTCCTTCCTGCTCATGTTCAACGCCTCGCCCGAGCCGCTGGAGTTCGTGGTGCCGGTCAACCACGGACGGCAGTGGCAGGTGGTGGTCGACACCGCCCGCCCGGACGGGGCGCCCCAGGACACGGACGCCAAGATCCAGGCCGGGGACCGGCTCACCCTGCCGGACCGCAGCATGACGGTGCTCCGGCGGCCCGCCTAGGTGTGCTGTCCCCGCGTCCCCCGGCCTCCTCAGGTGCGCGGCGGGGGGACGCGAGGGGGGTGCGGCGGGGGAAGGAGCGATGACACGAAAGGCGGCGGGTTGGGTACGTAGGTCTGCATGACATCCGATCGACCCGACCTCGCGGTACCGACGGCCACCTACCGGCTCCAGCTGCAGCCCGACTTCCCCTTCGCGGCCGCGGCGGCGGCCGTTCCGTACCTGGCGTCGCTCGGCGTCTCGCACCTGCACCTGTCCCCCGTCCTGGAGGCCGTCCCGGGCTCCGCGCACGGGTACGACGTCGTGGACCACGCGCGCGTGCGCGAGGAACTGGGCGGCGAGGAGGGCCTACGGGCGCTGGCGGCGACCGCGCGCGGGCACGGCCTCGGCCTCGTCGTGGACATCGTGCCGAACCACATGGCCATGGTCCCGCGTCACAACCGCGCCCTGTGGGAGGTGCTGCGCGAGGGACCCGGGTCGCCGTACGCCCGCTGGTTCGACATCGACTGGGACGCGCAGGGCGGGCAGGTACTGCTGCCGGTGCTCGGCCGCCCGGTCGGCGAGGAGCTCGGCCATCTGGTGGTCGACGGCGACGTCCTGCGCTACCACGACCACGCCTTCCCGCTCCGTGAGGGCACCGGAGACCTGCCGCTGCCCCGGCTGCTGGACGCGCAGTGGTACCGGCCGGTGTGGTGGCGGCTGGCCCGGACCGAGCTCAACTACCGGCGCTTCTTCAGCATCTCGGAGCTGATCGGGGTGCGCGTGGAGGACCCGGAGGTGTTCGACGCCACGCACGGCAAGATCCTCCAGCTGCTGCACGAAGGCGTGGTCGACGGGCTGCGGATCGACCACCCGGACGGCCTCGCCGATCCCGACGGCTACCTCCGGCGGCTGCACGAGGCGACCGGCGGGCGCTGGACGGTCGTCGAGAAGATCCTCTCCGACGGGGAACGGCTGCCGGCCTCCTGGCCCGTGGCGGGCACCACCGGCTACGACGCCCTGCGGCACATCGACGGCCTGTTCACGGACCCGGCGGGGGCGGGCGAGCTGGCCGGGCTGTACCGGCGGTTCGCGGCCCCGCAGACGGACCGGGGCGGCAACTGGCCGGCCACGGCGCGACGGGCGGCGTACAAGGTGCTCACGCACGAGCTGGCCGCCGAGACGGACCGGCTGACCCGGGTGGCGGCCCGGCTGTGCGCGGGCTCGGCGGACCCGGCGCTGCGCGACCGCGCTCCCTGGGCGCTGCGCACCGCGCTGGAGGAACTGCTGGTGCGGCTGCGGGTGTACCGGCCGTACGCCTCCGGGGACGCGGCCGCCGTCGTGACCGAGGAGGCCGCCGAGGAGGCCCGGCGGGCCTTCGTCGTGCCCGAGGAGGGCGAGGCGGTCGACCTCGTGCGCGGGCTGCTGCTCGGGCCGGCCGGTGTGGACGCGGTGCTCGCGGAGTTCCGGGCACGGTTCGCGCAGACCGCGTCGGCGCTGCGGGCGAAGTCCGTGGAGGACACCGCGTTCTACCGCTACGTGCCGCTGCTGTCGGCGACCGAGGTGGGCGGCGAGCCGGGCCGCCGGGGCGTGTCCCCGCAGGACTTCCACGCCTACTGCGCGCGCGTGCAGCGCGACTGGCCGGTCACCGGGACCGTGGTGTCGACGCACGACACCAAGCGCAGCGCCGACGTGCGCGCGGCGCTGGCCGTGCTCACCGAGTGCCCGGAGCGCTGGGCGGCCCTGCTGGCGGAGCTCACCCCCGAGGCAGGCGCGGCCGTGCCGGACGGGCAACTGGCGTGGGCGGCCTGGCAGACGGTGTTCGGACTCGGCCCGGCGGACACCGAGCGCGTCCAGCAGGCCCTGCTGAAGCACGTCCGGGAGGCCGGGCTCTACACCAGCTGGACGGAACAGGAGCCGCCGTACGAGGAGGCGGTGGCCGCGTTCGTGGCGGCGGGGCCGTGCGGGGCGCCCGGTGAGCGCGTGGCCGCCTTCCGGGACGTGCTCCGGGCGCACATCCGGGCCAACGTCCTGGGGACGGCCCTGGTCCATCTCACGATGCCGGGCGTACCGGACCTCTACCAGGGCACGGAGGGCGAGTACCGGGCGCTGGTGGACCCGGACAACCGGCGGCCGGTGCGGTTCCCGCCGGAGCCCTGCGCGGCGCACGGTGACGAGCTCGGTGAGGATGACAAGGGCGACAAGGGCGACAAGGTCACGCTGACGGCGGCGGCACTGCGGCTGCGCGCCCGGCGGCCGGAGGTGTTCGGCGCCGGGGCGGCGTACGCGCCGCTGCCCGCGGAGGGCACGGCCGCGGACCACTGTCTGGCCTTCACGCGCTCCGGCCGGGTGGTCACCGCCGTCACCCGGCTCTCGCTGCGGCTGGCCGAGGCGGGCGGCTGGGGCGAGACCCGGCTGCCGCTGCCGCCGGGCCGGTGGGCCGACGTACTGGATCCGGGCCGCGAGTTCGAGGGGCACGTGCGCGTGGCGGACCTTTTCGCGCCGCTGCCGGTGGCGTTGCTGGAGCGAGCCGGCGAGGGCTGAGCCGCGCGGCTCGGCCCGTCCGGGCCGCAGGGTGCGGCCCTGCCTCGCGCGGAAAGGTGACGAAAGCTTCGGCCGTGCCCGCGGGGGGGGCCACGCGCGCGCAGTCGGTCAGGGCGCGTTTCCAGGACGGGCCGGGGGCGAGGGGGACCCAGTCCTCGCCGGCCGCCCGCCGAACCTCCTCGCGGCGCGCTCGAGTGCCCCCGGGCGCCCCCTGGAGCCTCCCCCTGACTCCCCTTCCTTCTGCTTGACAGTTCACCCACGCCGTGCGGCACTGGGAGGGCGAAGCCGGACGGACAAGTCGGGGGTGAGTCCAGTGCCGGAGCCGCGTTACCTCAGTGTTGCCGAACTCGTCGCGTCCGCACAGGCGTTGGCCGCCCACGAGCCCGGTGTGTGCGCTCTGCGGCAGGTGGGCCTGTCCAGCGCGGGCAGACCCCTGCACCTGCTGTCCGTGGGGCACCGGCGGCGCGCCGTGCTGGTGGTCGCCGGCGCCCACGCCAACGAGCCCACCGGCGGCTCCACGCTCCTCGCCCTCGCCCGACGGGTACTGGACGAGCGGGAGCTGAGAGCCGACACCTCCTGGCACTTCCTGCTGTGCGCGGACCCGGACGGGGCGAGCCTGCACGTCGTCACGCCGGCCCCGCGCAGCCTGCTGGACTACCACCGCGGCTTCTACCGGCCCCCGCAGCCCGAACAGCCGGAGTGGTCGCCGTCGGTCCTGCCGCCCGACCGGCTGCCGCCCGAGACCCGGGCCCTGACCGGGGTGATCGACGAACTGCGGCCCTACCTTCAGGTGACGCTGCACGGCACCGACCTGGGCGGCAGCTGGGTGCAGCTGACCAGGGACGTGCCCGGTCTCGCCGAGCCGTTCGCCAAGTCCGCGGCGGAGCTGCACATCCCGGTGGAGACGGGCGCGTCGGACGCGGCGGGCTGGCCCGCGTCGGGGCCCGGCGTGCACGTGATGCCCGGCCCCGGCTCGGACGTCGCCTACCCGAGCATGCCGGACGACGCCCGGCGCAGCACCTGGTACCGCGTCCACCGCTACGGCGGCCTGACGGCGGTGGTGGAGGTGCCGATGTGGGCCAGCGACCTGGTGGACGATCCTGCGCCGCACCCCGCTCCGGCGGCGGCGTTGCGGGGGCTGGCGCACCGGCTGCTGCGGGACGCGCTGGAGGTGGAACGGGTGCTGGCCGAGGCCCTGCCCCGGCTCGGGGACACCGACGTGCCCCTGCTGCGCGCGGCCCGGTGGGTCCTGGAGGTGGTGCCGGGCCTGGCCGCGGACTGGGCCGGCACGGCACCCGCCGACACCACGATGGCGTACGTGGGCAGCGTGGACGCCTTCGGGCGCCGGCTGCCGCTGCGGGCGGCGGCGATGCTGCTGCGGGTCCTGCGGGAGGCGGACGACCGGGCGGCGCCCCGGCTGGAACGGCTCGTCGCCTCCTGGTGCGACGCGTTCGCCGAGCGCTTCCGCGCCCGCTGGGTGCCATTGGAGCACCAGGTCGAACACCAGTCCCGCACGGTGCTCGCGGCGGCACTGCACGCGCGCGAACGGGTGGCGTGAGGCCGGAACCGACCGCACACCACCCCTACCGGTCCCGCGCGGCCGTCCGGCGCTCAGCCGTCCAGCGCGAACACCGCCCCGGTCCGCGCCCCCATCGCGCAGGCGTTCGAGAACGTCTCCCGGAAGTCGACGGGACGGCCGTGCCACTCCCCGCGCGCGCGGACGGTCACCGGGGCGTAGACCATCGGGCAGAACACGTTCTTCTTCTGCGGGATGGCGCCGATGTCACCCTCCGCCTTCTTGAGTTCGGCGCAGGCCTCGGCCGCGCGCGCGTGTCCCTGCGGCGGGTCGCACAGCAGCAGGGCGTCGCGCGTGTCGCCGGAGAGTCACGGCTCGGAGGGTACGTCAACACCGCCCGGCCCAGCGGGTTCCGGTCGCCCGAGGGGCGTGCGGTGGGGCCGGGCTCAGTGGGCGGCGAGGCGGAAGGCCATCCGTCCGAAGGCGATCTGGTCGCCCTCGCGGACGACCGCGGCGCCGGTCACCCTCCGGCCGTTGACGGTGGTGCCGTTGGTGGAGCCGAGGTCTCTGAGGACCCACATGCCGCCCTGGCGGCGCAGTTCGGCGTGCACCCGGGAGACGGTCTCATGGGTGAGCCTGAGGCCGCTCGCGGGGTCGCGGCCTATGCGCAGCGGGTGGGTGCTGTCGGGGTGCGGCAGGAGCAGTTTGGGCAGCCGTTCGGCCTGCCAGGCCCGGCGCAGCCGTACCGTGAAGCCGGAGATCGCCTCCACGGCGCCGAACACCACGCGCGCGAGAGGGTTCTCCTGGCGCAGGTCGGCGGTGAGGACGGCGAGTTCGTCCGGCCGGCGGGCGGCGAGCGCCAGCTCCATGCGCCGCACGAACGTGTCGTGCGACAGCCGGCCCACGGCGACGCCGTCGCGGAGCACCCTCAGTGCCTTGTCGCGCTCCGCGTCGGACAGCCGCGCGGGATACGTGGAGAACTCCGGGGACGACGTCACGCTGGTGATTGTCGGTCAGTGAACCCCGGGTGTCCAGAAAACGGGGAAACGGCCGGCACGGGTGCACTTCCGGCGGCACCTGCCCGGAAAGCGCGGCGGCAAGGGCGCGCCGATCGCGTTTTGCAGCACGATGGACGGGCTACATCACGGTGAGCAGACGAAGGGGAACCGTCCCGTGCAGTTCGAGGTGTGGGCACCGCAGGCAGACCGTGTGACGCTCCATTGCGACGGCGCCACGCGCGCGTTGGAGCGCGATCCGGCGCGGGTCGGGTGGTGGACCGGTGAGGCGGAGGCGCAGGACGGGTCGCGGTACGGGTTCGCGGTGGACGACGGCCCCGTGCTGCCCGACCCGCGTTCGCGGCGGCAGCCCGACGGCCCGGACGGCCCGAGCGCGGTCGTCGACCACGAGCGGTACGCGTGGCGCACCGGGGCGTGGGCGGGGCGCGGGCTGCCCGGTGCGGTGCTGTACGAGCTGCACGTGGGCACGTACACCCCCGAGGGCACCCTGGACGCGGCGGCCGGGCGGCTGGAGCACCTCGTGCGACTGGGCGTCACGCACGTCGAGCTGATGCCGCTGTGCCCCTTCCCGGGGCGGCACGGGTGGGGCTACGAGGGGGTGTCGCTGTGGGCGGTGCACGAGCCGTACGGCGGACCCGAGGCACTGAAGCGGTTCGTCGACCGGGCGCACGGACTGGGCCTGGGCGTGGTCCTCGACGTGGTGCACAACCACCTCGGGCCGTCCGGCAACCACCTGCCGGCGTTCGGACCGTACTTCACCGAGACGCACCACACGCCCTGGGGCGCGGCGGTCAACCTGGACGCGCCCGGGTCGGACGAGGTACGCGCGTACTTCGCCGGCAGCGCGCTGGCCTGGCTGCGCGACTACCGGATCGACGGGCTGCGCCTGGACGCGGTGCACGCGCTGCGGGACACGCGCGCGTGCCACTTCCTGGAGGAACTGTCGGCGGCCGTGGACGCTCTGGCCGCCGAGCTGGGCCGGCCGCTGTTCCTGATCGGGGAGTCCGACCTCAACGACCCGCGGGTGATCACCCCGCGCGCGGAGCACGGCCTCGGACTGCACGCACAGTGGAACGACGACTTCCACCACGCCCTGCACACCGCGCTGACCGGCGAGTCCCAGGGCTACTACGCCGACTTCGCGCGTGACCCCTTCGCCGCCCTCGCCAAGACGCTCACGGGCGGCTACTTCCACGACGGCACGTACTCCAGCTTCCGGGGCCGGCACCACGGCCGCCCGCTGGACCGCGCGCGCACGGCCGGGCACCGGCTGCTCGGTTACAGCCAGACCCACGACCAGGTCGGCAACCGCGCCCAGGGCGACCGTCTGACGGCCGCGCTCTCCCCCGGGCTGCTGGCCTGTGCCGCCACGCTCACCCTGACCGCGCCCTTCACGCCGATGCTGTTCATGGGCGAGGAGTGGGCGGCCGGCACGCCCTGGCAGTTCTTCACCGACCACACCGATCCGGAGCTCGCCCAGGCCGTGCGGCAGGGCAGGCGGCGGGAGTTCGCGGCGCACGGCTGGGCCGAGGAGGACGTGCCCGACCCGCAGGACCCGGCGACCCGGGACCGTTCGTGCCTGGACTGGTCGGAGCCCGGGCGGGAGCCCCACGCGCGCGTGCTGGCCTGGTACCGCCGGCTGATCGCCCTGCGCCACGAGCGGCCGGACCTCACCGACCCCGACCTCGCCGACACCAAGGTGGCGTACGACGTCCGGGCCCGCTGGCTCGCCTTCCGGCGCGGGGACGTCCGGGTGGTCGTCAACCTGGGCAAGGCGGAGGCGGCGGTCCCGCTCGGCACCCGCCCGGCCGAGGTGCTCGCCGCGTGGGACCCGGTGGGCACGCCCGGGGAGGACGGGCTGCTGCAGGTGCCCGGGGAGTCGTGCGTGGTGCTGGCGCAGGAGTGACACCGGCGCCCCCGGCGGTCAGGACCGCGCCGGGAAACCGCCGTCCCCGGGCTTCCCGGCGTCCCCCTCCTCGCCGCAGTCCCGGTATGTCCCGTCCTCCCCGCCCCGCCCGTCGGCCCCGTTCTCCCTGAACTCCGTCACCCGCTCCAGCAGGATCGCCTCCCAGGCGCGCCGCAGCTGGGTCCTGAGGGGCGGGAGGGAGGCGGTGTCGCGGGCCTCGAGGCGGTCGGTGAGGCGGACGACGGTGTCGCAGCGGGCCAGCCACAGGCCGCGCAGGCAGGGGCGGGCGCCGTACCCGGCGAGGGTGGCGGCGCGGACGGCGGCGGGCGAGCCGACGGCGAGGGCGAGGGAGGCGATGTCCTCGGCGGGGTCGCCGACGACCGCGCCGGTCCAGCCGAGCACGCCGCGCACCCGCCCGTCGTCGCTGACCACGAGGTGCTCGCCCCTGAGATCGTGGTGGACCAGGACCGCCGTACCGGGCTGGGCGGCGAGCTGGGCCGCGGCGGGCGCGGCCAGCTGGGTCATCCGGGCGGGATCGAACTCGTCTGCGGCGCCGAGGCGTTCGGCCGCGTGCGCGGCCATCCGGCGCAGTGCCTCCAGGGAGCGCGGGGCGGTACGCGGGACGCCGAGCGTCTCGGCCTGCCGCACGGGCACCTCGCGCAGCCCGGCGAGCAGCCCGGCCAGGTCGGCCTCGCCGACCGCGGAGACGTCGTGCTCCTCGCCCGTGCCGCCGGGCACCCTGGTGTCGAGCGTGCAGCCGAGGCCGGGGGCCCACTCGCCGTGGGCGACGCTGGCCGGGACGGCGACGGGCAGGTGCGGCCGTACGAGGTCGCGCAGGCGCAGCTCGCGGCGCTGACGGGCGGCGGCCTCGCGGTCGGGGGCGAGGCGCAGCACGTGGCGGGCACCGACCCACCAGGTGAAGTGCCCGCCGCCCTCGGTGACGGGCCGCACGTCGGGCCCGGAGGTTCCCTCCGCGCCCTGCTCGAGCAGCGAACGGACCAGTCGGCGGACGGTGTCCGCGGTGGGTGTCGGTGCCTGGGTCATGGTCGCGCCGTCGTCGTCCCGGGGTCTGTCGGTGGGTACCCGCTGTGTGCTGTCGCTCGTGTGCCGGTCGTCGGTCGTCCTCTCAGTCCACTATGACCATCTCGCGGGTGGTGTTGTTGAGGCGGCGGCCACCGTCCTCGGTGACCGTGACGATGTCCTCGATGCGCACCCCGAAGCGGCCGGGCAGGTAGATGCCGGGTTCCACGGAGAAGCACATGCCGGGCACGAGGGGCTGCTCCTCGCCCTCGATCATGTACGGCGGCTCGTGCGTGGTCACGCCGATGCCGTGGCCGGTGCGGTGGATGAAGTACTCGCCGTATCCCGCGTCGGTGATCACGGCGCGGGCGGCCCGGTCGACGTCCTGGCAGGGGACGCCGGGCCGCACCGCGCGGAAGCCGGCCTCCTGGGCCGCGCGCACGACGTCGTGCACCCTGCGCTCCTCGTCGGTGGGCTCGCCGACGTGGACGGTGCGGGTGGTGTCGGAGCCGTAGCCGTCCTTCAGCCCGCCGAAGTCGAGGACGACCATGTCGCCGCGCTGGATGACGCGGTCGCCGACCTCGTGGTGCGGGTTGGCGCCGTTCGGGCCGGAGCCGACGATGGTGAAGTCGACCTGGGAGTGTCCGTGCCGGCGCAGCAGGCCGGCGAGGTCCTGGCCGACGTCGGACTCCCGGCGGCCGGCGAAGGGGACCTCGCGGATCTCCTCGAAGGTCGCGTCGGCGGCCGCCCCGGCCGCCGCCAGCAGTTCCAGCTCCGCCGGGTCCTTGACGGCGCGCAGCATGGGCAGGGCGTCGGTGAGGGCGGTCCAGGAGGTGCCGGGCAGCGTCCGCTGCAGGCCGAGCAGGTGCAGGGCCCAGGTGTTGTCGCTGACGCCGAAGCCGCCGCTGTTCGGGAGGAGGCCGGCGGTGACCGCGTACGGGTCCTTGCCGTCGGTCCAGTCCCGCAGGGTCAGGGCGGCGGCGCCGGGCGCCTTCCGGGCGTCCGGGGCCTCCAGCGTGGGCACGACCAGCACGGGGTCCCGGCCGGGGGCGAGGACGAGCACGGTGAGACGTTCGGTGACCGCGGTGGGCGCGTAACCGGTGAGCCACACCAGGTCCGGGCCGGGTGCCACGAGCAGCCCGGCCAGCCCGGCGTCCGCGGCGGCGCGCGCGGCGCGCTCCATCCGGGCCCGGTAGTCGTCGGCGGTGAAGGGCGCGGGCGTACTACCGGTCATCCGGGCCTCCGTGAACGCGGGGACGTGCTGGGCAAAGGACCACGGCAGCATCCTGCCCGGACACGGAGGGCGACGCGAGCCGGTTACGGACTCCCGGGGGCGGAACCCGGGCCTTGCCCCCGCCGCGTCCGGACCCGGGTCCGCCCCTGGCCCGTCAGTCGTCGCGCGCCGGCACGGCACCGCCCCGGCCGCGCGGGCACCGGCCGCTCACGTGACCACGCCCGGAACCGCGGTCAGCTGCTGGTAGCCGCCGCTGCGGTGGCGCACCGTGAGCGTGACCCGGGTGCCGGGCCGGGCCACGGCGACGGCCCGGGCGAGGTCGGCGGCCGTGTCGAGACGGGTCCCGCCGACCTGGAGGAGGACGTCGCCGCGCACCAGGCCCGCCGTGTAGCCCGGGCCGGGGACGTGGACGCCGACGACCAGCGCACCCGCCTTCTGCGCGTCCATGACCTCCAGACCGAGGGTGGCGGCGGGCGCCGTGCGGGCGGCGCTCGGGGGGACGGAGGGCGTGGCCGGGGCGGACTGGCCGGAGGGTGCCCGGTGGCCCGGTTCGGCGAGCCTGCTCAGGCCGATGACGGTGGCGCCGACCGTGCCGAGTCCGACGCCGCAGAGCACCAGGACGGTGCCGATGAACACGCGGAACAGCACGGTCCGCAGCCGTCGGCCGCGCCGGCGCGCGGCGTGCGGGCGCCGTGCGGGCCCGCTGGGGCCGCCGTCCCTCCGTTTCTGGCCCGGGATCGGCTTGGGGCGCAGCGCAGTCTGTTCCATGGTTCGCCTCCGGCTGGTGCTCTCCCAGCGACTACCCGGCGCACCGGGGCGCGACGAGCCACGAACGAGTGAGACTGCGCCACGGGCGATGACGGACGTCATCACGGCCGCGGCCCGGGGAGCCGGGCACGCTCGCCGCCCGGCCTGCCAGGCCGGCGACCGCGGCGAGGCGGGTGCGCTCACCGCGGTCCCCTTCCCCCTGGTCACGTCGTTCCGGCCGGAGCTGTCCGGCGGCGGGTCAGCCGACGGGCAGGGCGGGCGCCGGGGGCCGGTCCGGGAGGAAGCCGTGGGCGCGGCGCTCCAGGTAGCCGGCCTTGTACCGGTCGACGCTCCGGTGCCAGTTCAGGATCCCGGCCAGCCAGTTGCGCAGGTCGGCGACATAGCCGTCCATGAGCTCGCGCGCCTCGGCAGAGAGCCCGAAGTCCTCGTACAGGACAGGCAGTTCGTGCGCCACGACGTGTTCGAACTGCTGCATGCGCTGGGTCATCAGGTCGTGCACGACCCCGAGGGCGGCCGGATAGCCGACGCCGAAGAAGTTCTGCACGACGAGGACGGCGTTGTGGATCTCGCCCTCGTACTCGATCTCCTTCTGGTACGAGAAGACGTCGTTGACGAGGCAGGCGTAGTCGATGGCGGCGTTCTCCAGCGAGCGGACCGGGCCGCTGCGGTACACCTCCGGCGGGATCACCGGGCCGTGTCCCATGCGGCACAGGCTCAGGGTGAGGTCGGAGCCGAAGGTGGCCCGCCGCATCTCCAGGTAGTCGACCGGATCGGGGATGCGGTTCTGGAGCTGGTTGGACAGTTCCCACAGCCAGCTCTCGGTCATGGTGTCGACAGCCTGTCTCAGGGTGCGCCGCTGGCCGGGGGTCATCCGGACGGTCGTGCGCGCCCACAGGTCGGCCAGGCCGCGCTCCATGGCGTTGACCGGGACGGGGGCCGCCTCGCCCGCCACGGGCATGCAGGCGGACAGCCGGGCCGTGGTGAGCCGGGCGGCGGCCAGGTCCCGGCGGTGGCCGTACACCAGCGGGTAGTAGTCGTCGCCGTACGTGCCCCAGGCGAGCCACTGCGAGCTGAGGTCGAGGGCCTCCTCGGTGGCGTCGGGATCCAGGCCGGCCGCGCACAGCGGCAGGTCGCAGGCGGCGAGTTTGTCCTCGTCCCAGACGCCCTCCCCGAGGATCCCCATCCGGTGCGCCCAGGCGGTCAGCCGGGGACGGGCCCCTGCCAGGTGCGGGCTGAGTTCCAGCGGGAAGGGCATGTGGAAGTCGGGCAGCAGGGACGGGCCGACCTTCTGGAACGGCACATGGGAGTACGCGCGCAGGTGTTCGGCCGCGGCCGAGGCGAGCAGGGCGCCGACGTCCGCGGCCGAGGTGCCCGGGCCGGTCAGGCCGTGCCAGGGCGCGGCGGGGGCGGCGCCCGCGTTCATGTAACGGCTGGACCGCAGGTGCCAGGCGTGGCCGCCGGACTGCCAGTCCTGCAGTCCCTTGGTCCAGGCCGCCACCGCCGCGACCTGGTCCGGGGTGAGGTCCTGGTCCAGGGCGAGGGCGGGCACCTCGGTGAGCGCGGTGTGCTCGAACTGGTGGAGACGGGAGGTGAGGATGTCGTTGACGGTGTCGGCGGCCTCCTGGGTGGTGCAGCCGAAGAAGGTCTCCAGCACCAGCACTCCGTTGCTGTTCTCCCCCTCGTCCTCCACCTCCCGCTGGTAGGAGAACAGGTCGTTGCGCAGGTGGACGGCGTCGGCGAAGGTCTCCATCAGGACCCGCAGCGGCCGGGACCCGGCGACGCAGGCGGGCACTTCGGCGGTCGCGTACTCGACGAGCCCCGCCGACCAGGGGGCGCCGCCCACCTTGCGGCGCATCTCGATGTACTCGACGGGGTTGGCGATCCGCCCCTCGTCGATGTTGGACAGCTCCCACAGGGACTCGTTCAGCAGGTGTTCGGTGGCCACGGCGAACCGCCTGCGCCAGTCCACCGACATCGAGGGCACCGTGCGCGCCCAGAGGTCGGCGAGGCCCGCCTCGACCGGGTTCCGCGGCTCGGGCACGGCGGCCCGGAGGTCCAGCGGCATGAACAGCGGCAGCCGGTCGAGGTGCGCCTTGCCGGCGGCGCGGTCCGGGGTGCGCTTGTACCTGTCCAGGAAGTGGTCGTCGAAGAAGAACACCCACACGTACCAGTCGGTGATCAGCGAGAGCGCCGGGCCGTCGCAGTCGGGGTGGGTGTAGGCGCACAGGAGCCCGTAGTCGTGCGCTTCGAGGTCGGCCTGCTCCCAGATTCCGGAACCCTCCAGCATGCCCGTCTCGCGCGCCCACGCCGTCGAGTGGGCGCGTGCCTCGTCGACGTGCGGGTTGAGCCGCGCCGGGTACGGCATGTAGAAGTGCGGCAGTTCGAACGGCTGCGTCATGGCCGGGGCCCTACCCGCGGGCCCCACCAGGCATCCGGGGCGCGGCACATGATCACACCATCGCGTGAAACGGCGGGGAAAACGGCACCTTCCGGGGCGGCACCGCGCTCCCGCCGGTCACGTCACTGCCGCTGCGGGCCGGCCGGCCTCCCGCCGACCTGGATCAGCGCGTGTGTGCCCGCGGTGCGCCAGCGCCGGCCCTGCGCGGCGACCAGGGCCGCCTCGGTGCCCGCGTCCAGGCCGGTGATCACGTCGGACTTCAGCGTGCGCAGCGCGGCGACCGGGCCCGGGAAGTACCCGGTGACGTCCCGGAAGGGCGTGGTCGGCGGCCATCGCCGGTCGCCGACCAGGCGCCGGTAGTTGAGGTCGCCCTTGACCACGGTCAGGGTCGCGGCGGCGAACTCGGCACGCAGGTCGTCCGGCATGTCCGCGTACGGCAGCGGGGCGCAGGAGAAGGGGTGGGCGCGCACCGAGAGCCGTCCGTCGGCCATGGCCGCCCACAGGCGCCTTCCGTGTCCGGCCGCCGCGCCCTGCGCCGAGGTGAGCCGGCGCAGGGCGTCCACCACATCGGCGGTGGTGGCGTCGGAGACGTAGTACGGGTGGGGCTTGACGTGCAGTACGGCCCGTGCGACGCGGCCCTCGGCGAGGAGGTGGGCGATCAGGAGCAGGTCGGGGACGAGTTCCCGGCCCGCGTTGTCCGCGACCAGGCAGAGCGTGCCGGTCCCGGAGGCGGGCAGCAGGGACCACAGGGCGTCGCTGTCGTCCGCCACCAGGGCGGGGACCGCTTCCCGGGTCCCGGCGCCCGCGGCGGAGAGGCGGAAGCCCAGGTCGGCGCGGTTGCCCCAGAGCGAGCCGTGCAGCAGGGCGCGGGCCCGTTCCTCGGCCGGCAGGTCCTCGAGCGCGTCGAGCGCGGCCAGTTCCCCGTCCGTCTCCTGCGCGTCGAGTTCGGCGCGCTTGAAGGGCCGGAAGGGGTCGATGCCCGCCCAGGGACCGGTGCCGAAGTAGGCGACGGCGTCGAGGAGCCGGCGGTAGAAGTGGCTCTCCGACCACAGCCAGGGCACGTCGAACCAGGAGCGGCCGGTCCAGGTGTCCGCGCCCCAGGCCCGCCACCGGTCGCGGTCGGGCGCGTCGGCGGGCAGCGGCTCGATGACGCCCTCGGTGCAGCTCTTCAGCAGCGCGTCCAGCGCGCGGTGCTGACCGGGGCCGTACGGGAAGGCCTCGCGTACCTGCCGGATGATCGCGGGATGCCGCTCGGCCAGGACGCTGCGCGGGAAGGAGCCGGGTTCGTCGCCGAGGATCACGGGGGCGGCGGGGGTGTCGGGCATACGCGTCACCGTACCCCGCGGGTCAGCCGGTTCTGGTCTCCCGTTCCAGCTGGGTGGTGAGGGTCAGGTAGCGGGCGCGCCGGGGTACCGGCACCAGGCCCCGGATCATCAGGTGCCACATCTCGGCGACCCTGCGGGGCAGCCGTCCGTCGGGGTCGAGGGAGCGGCCGGCGATCCGGGTGCCGACGAAGAAGTACACGAGGGAGTGGGCGGCGGCGTCCACATCGATGTCCGGGTGCAGGTCGGACTCCCTGACCGCGCCGATGAGTTTGCGGGTGGAGAGCTCCAGCAATTCCGAGAACGGGTGCTTCATCGGCGGCCGGACCGCCACGTCCGCGGTGGCCAGGCGGAGTCCCGCCCGGGGGATCGGGTCCTCGACCGCGAGGCGGGCGATCCCGAACGTGAGGCGGATCAGGAACTCGAGCGAGGAGCAGCCGCGGCTCTCCACCTCCTGCGCCACCTGCCGCGACGCCCGGGCCTGCAGCTCCATGACGGCGCGGGCCAGGTCCTCCTTGGCCGCGAAGTGGAAGTAGAGCGCGCCCTTGGTGACTTGGGCGTGCTCGACGATGTCGCTCAGGCTGGTCGATTCGTAGCCATGACGGTCGAACAGGTCGGCCGCGGCCGTGATGATCGTCGTCCGGGTCTGCTCGGCGCGTAACTGCCTCGCCATCTGCTGGACACTCCTTGAAGTCAGAAACGTACGGGACGTGCCGTTTGTTTTTTACCCCGTGCACACGATAACTCACCCTGCGCCAACGAATCAGATATGTGCAGAGTCGGTGAGCGACGCGTGCAAGCCCGGTACAGAGCCGTCCCGGGGCCGGTGAAGGTCAGTAAGCGGACGATGCCAATCGAGGCTCCTCCCTCGGCTTTTGCCGTCTTCCGGAGGCCATGCCGAGCGATCGGACCCCCGCGCCCGTGATCGCCACGATACGAGGAGGTCGGGCGGTTCTCAATGGGACCTCAAACGGACGGGCCGGTCGGTGCGTGTCTGCACCGACCGGCCCTGTGGTCCGGCGGACCCGCACACGGCGGGCCGAACTGAACGCCGGCGCCCCGTTTCCCGTACTGCACCGGACAACCCGTTGCCGCGCCGCCGAGGAGGCGTCCTGCGATGAGTCGGATGACCGCACACGTGAGGGTCACGGGGGCCGCCGCGGCGGCCTCGGCCCTGCTGTCGCTGGGGGCGGCGGGACCGGCACAGGCGCACGGCGCGCCGACCGACCCGGTCAGCCGGGTGTACGCCTGCTCCCCCGACGGTGGCGGCGCGGCCCGGTCCGCGGCGTGCCGGGCGGCTGTCGCCGCCAACGGGACGCCCTTCACGATGTGGGACAACCTGCGGGTGGCGGGCGTGAACGGCCGGGACCGGCAGGTGATCGCGGACGGGAAGCTGTGCAGCGGCGGCCTGCCCGCCTACAAGGGGCTCGACCTGGCCCGTACGGACTGGCCGTCGACCCGGCTGGCCCCGGGCGCCAGGCTGACGATGAGGTACGCCTCGACGATTCCGCACGCCGGCACGTTCAAGCTCTACCTGACCAAGCCCGGCTACGACCCGTCCAGGCCGTTGCGCTGGTCCGACCTGCCCTCGCAACCCTTCGCCCAGGTCACGGACCCGGCGCTGACCGACGGCTCCTACCGCATCACGGCCACGCTGCCGTCGGACCGGACGGGGCGTCAGGTGCTCTACACGATCTGGCAGAACAGCAGTACGCCGGACACCTACTACTCGTGTTCCGACGTGGTCTTCCCGAAGGCGGAGGCGGGCAGGGCCGGCACCGCGTCGCCCTCGGCTCCGGCTCCGGCCGCCGCGGCGACCGGGAAGGCGTCCCGGCCGGCGGCCGGCGCCTCCGGACGGCCGGCGTCCGCGGAGACGACCGGTACCGCGACCGGTACCGCGACCGGTGAGCCGACGGCCGCCCCCCGGACCGAGGGGGGCGCCGCCGACAGCACTCCGGTGGCCTCCACCACCGACGCCGGCTCAGGGCCCTCCGCACCGCTGCTCGCGGGCGGCGCCGCCGCGGTGCTGGTGCTCACCGGGGGCGCCGCCCTCGCCGTGCGTCTGCGTCGGCGGTGAACGCCTTGGCTGTGAGACTCAGTTGACGTAGACCGAGGCGCCCGAGTCGGTGACCGGGGCGTACTTGGCGGTGAAGTAGCCGCTGGCGAAGCACAGCGAGGAGCCGGAGGTCTTCGTGAACTGCTGGTTGGTGAAGTTGATGCTGTTGTCGCTGTTGTCGGCCGTACCGGTGAGGCTGGCCGCCTGGTAGACACAGCTGATGGAGCCCAGCAGCGTCTTCAGCTTGACGGTGGTCTGGATGGTGGACCCGCTCGCCGGGAGCACGGTGAGCGTGCCGTCGGAGGCCACGGTGGTGGTGTAGGGCAGGTTGTCCACCGTGATGCTGGTGACGCCGGTGACACCGAGGACGTTGCTGGTGCAGCTGCTGGAGTCGAAGGTCTGCGCGCCGACCGACTCGGTGGCCGTGCCGGGCGCGCCGGGGTTGTCCGTGACGGTGGCGGTGAACTGCGACGACGTGCACGTCACGCCGCTGGTGCCGGTCGCGCTGGAGTAGAGCGTGGCCGAGGTGCCGCTCGCCAGCGGAGCGGTGAGCACGTCGCCGACCGCGACGGGCGTGCCACCGGTGCTGCCGGTGGTCAGCACCGCGGTGCCGTCCGCGGAGGCGGGCACGGCGGCCAGCGGGAGCGCGAGGGCGGCGACGGCTCCGGCGAGGGTGACGAGGGTACGGGTGCGCATGCGGGTGCCTTCTTTCCGAGTGGGGGGCGTGAGGGTGAGGTGGGGGGTCGGGGCGCGCTGGGCGCCGGCCGTTGCCGGTCCGTGACGCCTTCTCCGTACGTGACGGACCGGCAACGGCTGCTGGACACCGGCCGGAGTCTCGGGAGGAGACTTCCGGCCGGGCCGGACGGGGGCGGACCGGGGCACGGGCCGAGAGACGGGGAAGGGCCTGTGCCGGGACCGCGCTTGCGAGAGGTGGCGGCGTGGAGTGCCGTGCCGGGAACACCCATGGAGACGACCTACGGTGCCGCACGGCGGATCCGGCGCCACGGATCCGGTTGAGCCAGGGCAGTTGTAGACCTGAGGATCAGTCAACGTCAAGGTCGATCAAGCGAGTTGTCGCACTTGAAAGCCAGCGGCTCATAATCGACACTCTTTTTTCACAACTCTCTTGACCCCTCATGTAACCCCCGGTAACTTCCTCGGAGGCTACTGCTGCGTAACGTGAAAGTCCTTGCAATCGCCGGGAGTGCGAGGAGGCGTGCGCCGCAGCCGATGTCCGCGCCAGGACAACGCGCCACGAGCCCAACCCGCATGACTATGCCCATGGGAGCAGACATGGCCTCGTCCCCGGACCTCTCGTCCGCCGACAACACACCGGAGAACCCCGAAACAGGTTCCGCACCCGAAACCTCCGAAGCCACCGGGAGGGCCGGGAGAGGAGGGCGGGTCCGGCTGCGCCGGGCCGCGGTGATGGCGGTGCCCGCCGCCGCGGTCACCGCAGGACTCGCGATCCTCACCTCGCAGGGCGCCCTGGGCGTTCAGTTCTTCATCTCCGGCATGCCGTTCGTGGTCACCGCCGACAAGCTCGAGGGCACGGGCTTCGAGCAGTTCGGCGCGCTGGACAACATGATCGAGAACAGCCCCAACGCCGGCGACACCGGCGGCCAGGAGCTGGTCGTCACCTCGGTGGTGAAGGACGGCAAGATCACCAACATGTGCCAGAGCGTCGACCTCGGCGGCATCCAGCTCGTCCTCACCGCCGGCACCGGGTCCACGCCGGTGAAGGTGTCGAACCTGGCCATCGACTCCGACGACATCAAGGGCGACGCCTCGTTCAACAACATCGAGATCGGCCGCGACGCCAGCACCTTCGACAAGGCCGGGGTCCAGGGCCCCAAGGGCGTCTACGGCCAGCAGGCCGACGGGGTCGTCATCAACAACCTGTACCAGCACAACTACGCCGCCACCGCGGGCGTCTTCAAGCTCCCCGACCTGCACATGCGGTTCGACAGCGACGGCTGCTCGTGATGGACCGTTTCCGGGAGTGGAAGAAGGACCGGCCCTTCATCGGGGGCCTGTTGCTGGTGCTGGGCGGCGCCGAGATCCTGGTGACCATGAAGGCACCGCTTCCCGTCGTCCTGCACATCGGCATCCAGGGCCTGGCGGGTTACCTCCTGCCGACCCTGATGCTGGTCGTCGGGCTGCTCGTCGTCTTCAGCCCGGCCCAGCGGCTCTTCTACTCCGTCACCGGAGTCCTGCTCTCCCTGGGCACCTGGCTCACCTCGAACATGGGGGGCTTCTTCGTCGGCCTCCTCCTCGGCGTCACCGGCAGCTGCATGACCTTCGGCTGGCTCCCGGACCAGGAACCCCGTGTGAGCCGCCGCGAGCGGAAGCGGAAGGACCGGCAGGCTCCGGCCCAGGTCGCCTGACCTCATCGGCGTACCGGACACGGCCGGGTGCGGTGCACCCGGCCGTGCGGCGCGTGCGCCGGACGCGGAACGGTCGCCCCTCGTCGCGGAGTTCACACACCGGGCCGCCGGGCGCCGCCGCCCCGCGCCGCGGGATCTCACAACGTGGCGAGCACCGGCAGCAGTTCGGCCGCCGCCGTGACGTCCCCGGTCAGCGGGCGGTCCTCCGTGTCGGGCGGGAGGGCGGCGGCGGCCACGGCGAAGGCGGGGACGGGAGGGGGTACCGGCAGCAGCCGCAGGGCCCGTACGGCGGCGACGAGTTCACAGGCCAGGACGGTGACGTGGGCGGCGACGGACCGGCCGGTCTGCCGGGCGGCCTGGCCGGCGAAGCTGGCGGCCTCCTCCAGACCGTGCGAGAGGACGGCGTGCCCGGCGGAGGCGGGCGCGGCACACGAACGCATCTCGGCGAGCGCGGAGTTGGCCGTGTACTCCAGGATCATCGTGCCGGAGCTGCCGGCGGGCCCGGCGGCGAGGAACGCGGGCAGGCCCGTGAGGTCGGTGCGGCCGAGCGCGGCGAGGCGGGCGGCGGAGAGCTGGGCCGTCTGCAGCACGGCCAGGTTCAGCGCGTCCAGGGCCTGCCCGAGCGGGGCCGCGAAGAACCCGCCGTGGTGGTAGGCGCGGCCGTCCGGGGCGAAGACCGGGTTCTCCGACGGGCAGTTGACCTCGACCTCGATGATCCGGCGCAGTCTGTCGAAGGCCTCGAGGGCGGCGCCGTGCACCTGCGGGAAGGCACGGAACCCGTACGGGTCCTGGATCCGGCGCCCGGCGCCGCGCGGCCGCTCGGGCATGCCGAGCAGCCGCCGCACCTCGGCGGCCGCGCGGGCCGGGCCGGGGTAGGGCCGCAGGGCGTGCACCTCGGCGGCAAAGGCCTCCGCGGAGCCGGAGACGGCGGCCAGCGAGAGGGCGGCGACCGCGTGGCCGGCCCGCAGCAGCACATCGGCCTCGTGCGCGGCGAGCGCGGCCCGGCCGAGCGCGAGGGCGTTGCTGCTCAGCAGCGCGAGCGCGTCCCCGGGCCCGAGCGTCACGGGAGCCGGCAGGGGCGGCGTGCCCGGCGGGGTGTCCGGGCGGGGGTGGCCACCGCCCTCCGCCGCCGAGGTCAGCCAGGGCCGTTCCCCGATCAGGGTCAGGCCCGTCTGGGCCAGGGCGGTCAGGTCGCCGGTGCCGAGACCGCCGTATTCGTTGATCGCGGGGTGGACGCCGAGGCGGAGTGCCTCGGTGAGGGCGGTGACGAAGGCGGGGTGGATGCCGGAGCCGCCGGCGAGCAGCTGGTTGGCGCGGACGGCGAGCATGGCCCGGGTCTGACGGGCGGGCAGGAGCGGGCCCGCGCCGCCCGCGTGGCTGCGCAGCAGCCGCAGCCCGTGCCCGGTCTCGTCGTCCGGGTCGACCGGCACCGAGCGGTGGGCGCCGACGCCGGTGCCGCGCCCGTACAGCAGGCCGGTGGCCGCCAGCCCGCCCGCGGTCTCCCAGGCGTGGCGCACCCGCTGAAGCGCCGCGGGCGGTACGGCGGGGTCGGCGGCGGCGTCGGCGAGCCGGACGATCCCGGTCAGGCCGAGGCCGCGGCCGTCGAGCACGACGCGGGTGTCCCCGGCGTCCGGGGGCACCCGCGTCGTTCCGTCGGCGGTCGTGTCCAAGGGCCGGAGGTCAGTCGAGGCCGGCCGACTTCAGCCAGGCCTTGGCGACGTCCAGCGGGTCCTTGTTCTGCGACTGCACCTGGGTGTCGAGGTCCAGCAGCGTCTTCGTGTCGAGCTTGGCCGAGACGGCGTCGAGGGTGTCGGCGCCCTTCTGGCTCAGCGCGCTCTTGTAGACCAGCGGCTGCACGTTCTCGAAGCCGAAGAGGTTCTTCGGGTCCTGGAGGACGACGAACTTCTCCTTGGAGATCGCCGGGTCCGTGGTGAAGATGTCCGCGGCCTGCACGGTGTTCTTCTTCAGCGCCGCCAGGGTCAGCGGGCCACCCGCGTCCAGCGCCTTGAAGGTCTTGAACTCCAGCCCGTACACGGACTTCAGGCCGAGCAGACCCTGCTGCCGGGTCTGGAACTCCGGCGAGCCGCCGATGACCAGGTCCTTCGCGGCGTCCTTGAGGTCGGCGATGGAGGAGTCGGCGGTGAGGTTGTACTTGGCGGCCGTCTCCTTGTTGACGGTGACGGAGTCCTTGTCCTGCGCCGAAGCCGGCTTGAGCAGCGCGAGCTTGGAGTCGAGCTTGGCCTCGATCGCGGCGGTGGTCGCCTCGACGGTCTTCGGGGTGGCCTTCGGGTCGAGGTAGGCCAGCAACGCGCCGTTGTACTCGGGCAGGACCGAGATGGTGCCGTTCTTGATCAGGCCGTAGGTCGTCTCGCGGCTGCCGATGTTGGGCTTGTAACTGACTTTGATTCCCTTGGCCTTCAGAGCCTCGCCGTAGATGTCGGCGATCAGGATGCTCTCGGGGAAGTTGTTGGATCCGACGACGACGGTGCCGCCGCTCGCCTTCTCGCCCGCGAGCGGGTCGTCGGACTTGTCGGAGGAGGAGGAACAGCCCGCCAGCAGGGCCGTTGCCGCGGCCAGCGCGATGATCGCGGCGCCGTGGTGTCTCCGGGATGACCTGCTGGTGTGGGTGTAGGAAGTCACGGTTCCGTTCCGGGATCAGATGGTGCGGTGGACGACGTGCAGCGGTGGACCGCTCTGTGACTGATCCAATCCAGGCGGTTCTCAGTCAGTCAAGAGTCTCATGGTCACCGATTGGCTTCACTTGGTGGCTAGTTGTGTAGTACATGCGGTCATCTTGTAACGGATTCTTGACATCGAGTGAGCTGATCAACACTTCTGGGACGTTGTAGTCTCACCGCAGTTGACGTCGGTCACAGCGGTGTACGGGGCCCGCTTCGGTGTCGCTTCGCATCAGTTCGGGTGGAGACACCCCTACCAAGGAGGCCCGGTGTCCACGACTGTGGACGCGCACACCCTGGGCTTTGCCGACCGCTGGCCCTTCCGGCGCAAGCTGAACGTCCTGGTCGGCGTGCCGCTCGCGGTGATCGCCGTATTGCTGTCCTATCTCATCACCGACCTCGTCCAGCAGTCCGTCACCGCCCGGACGGCGGCGCAACTGGTGCGCGACAGCGCCCAGGTCGCCCGGCTGGCGAACCTGGTGGAGGCCGAGCACCAGCAGGCCGTCCTGCTCTCCGTGCGCTACGAGGCAGGCAGCGGCACCCCCTCGCCGCACGACTACCTCGCCGCGCAGAACGCGGTGAACACCCAGGTGCAGAAGGTGCGCGACACCTTCGGCGACCGGCTCGCGGACACCGAGGCGCAGGCCCTGCTCCAGATAGAGGGCCTGTCCAGCCTGCGCCGGACCATCGAGGCGGGCTACCTCCCGGCCGACAACATCGACCCGGCGTACACCAACGCCGCCCAGGACCTGATCGACGGGCTGGGCCTGGACCGCAACGCGTCCCTCGCCTCGACCTTCACCGGCAACCTGCTGGACTCGCTGCTGCGCGCGGACGCCGCCCACAGCTCCTTCGAGACCAGCGTGTTCTCCGCGACCACCGGGGACACCAACGCGCTGATCGAGTTCACAGGCGCGGTCGGCGCCTACGACCAGTACGACCACCAGGCGGACCGGTTCGCCCGGTTCGCCAGCGAGGACCAGGCGGAGACGCTGGCCGGGATCGAGCACACCCCGGCGCAGCGCAACATCGCCGAGTCGTACGCGGAGCTGCAGATCGAACCCGGCAAGCTGGAGGCCGGCAGCCAGGCGGCGATCCGCGCGGCGGTCAAGGACGCGCTGAGCGACTACCCCGACTACCCGGCACAGGCCGCGGCCCGGCTGAAGATCACCACCTCGCTGATCGGCCGGATCGCCGACCGGGCCGACGAGGCGTCCAGCTCCGCCCAGTGGCGGGCCGGGCTGCTGCTGAGCATCGCGCTGATCGGCTTCGCCCTGTGGCTCGCCTTCTCCTTCGTGGTCCGCCGTTCGGTGATCCGGCCCGTGCAGGCCCTCACCGGAGTGGCACAGGAGGTCGCGGACGTGGCCGGCCGGGAGCTGGCCCGGGTGGCCGACGACGACGCCGAGGACGACGGACCGCCCCGGCTGCGGGACGTGCCCGTCACCGCCCGCGACGAGATCGGCGACCTCGCCGACGCCTTCAACCGCGTGCAGACCACCGCGGCCGCCCTGCTGGAGCGGCAGGTGCACAGCCGGCGCAACGTCGCGGAGATGTTCGGCAACGTCGGCCGCCGCGTCAGCAATCTGACCACCCGGCAGCTGGCGCTGATCGACGCGGTGGAGCGGGGCGAGACCGACCCGGCGCTGCTGGAGCGGCTCTACTCCATCGACCACATCGCCGTGCGCCTGCGTCGCAACGCCGACAGTCTGATGCTGCTGGCCGGTATCCGGGAGACGGTCCTGGACGCCGGGCCAACCCCGCTCAGCAACGTCGTACGAGCCGCGCTCGGGCAGATCGAGGGCTACCAGCGGGTGCGGCTGAACGCCGCGGCGGACGCGGTGGTCGAGCCCGACATCGTCGGCGACCTCACCCTCATGGTGGCCGAACTCCTGGAGAACGCGGTGTCGTTCTCGCCCGCGGGCAGCCCCGTCGAGGTGTCGATCCGGTCCGGCGCCGAGGGCACCCACGTCGTGATCACCGACCACGGCCTCGGCATGAGCGCCGAACGCCTCGCCGAGGAGAACGCCCGGCTGATCCGCCGCGAGCGCCTGGACGTCGTACCCACCAAGGTGCTGGGCCTGTTCGTGGTCGGCACGCTCGCGCGCCGCTGGGAGATCGGGGTCGAGCTGTCCCGTACCCCCGGCGGGGGTGTGACGGCGGAAGTGACCCTGCCGGCACGGCTGTTGCTGACGGTGACCGCCGGCGACCCGGCCGGGTCGTCCGGTGCGCCGGCGCTCACCGGCGCACCGGCCGCGGGCAGTGCTCCCGTGCCCTCCGGTACCCCGGTCGGCGCAGCGGCCGGCTCCGGCTCGCGCTCCGGTGGGCCGGGCCGGGCCACCCGTCCCGTGCCCGGCGAACCCGGCGGCTCGGCGAAGGCGGAACCGCCCGCCGGGCACGGCCGCGCTCTCGCCGCCTCCCCGGACACGGCCCGGGGCCAGGACCACCCCTCCCCGCTTCCCCGCAGGGTGCCCCGCCGCGAGACGGCGGACGCGGACGGCGAGGAACCGCGCGTCCCGGGCGCCCACACCGGCGCCGCCGCGTCCGACGACGGCGCCCCGGACGCCGCCCGCCCCCTGCGCCGCCGCGTGCGCGGAGCGACGCTCCAGACCACCGCCGGTGCCGCGCAGGTCGTGCCGCAGACGGCGCGGACCGCCGACGCCGAGGCCGTGCGGGACGCGCTGGACGAGTTCGAGGCCGCGGTGGAACGCGCCCGGCGGGACAGCGACACCGGAGACTTCCCGCGCCCCGGCCTGACCGGCGGGGCCCGGACGACGCATCACGCGCACCACCAGAACCACCATCCGGAAGGAGCCGAGCAGTGAGCACGTCGACAGGTGACACCCCGACGGGCGGCACCCCGCCGACCGATCTGCAGGCAGCCGCAGCCGACTTCAACTGGCTGCTCAACCGATTCGCCACCGAGACCGCGGGAGTCGTGGACGCCATCGCCGTGTCCTCCGACGGGCTGCTCATCGCCGTGTCGGAGCTGCGCGAACGCGCCCACTCCGAGCGGCTGGGCGCCATCGTCTCCGGCATCACCAGCCTGGCCGCCGGAGCCTCCGGCAACTACGGGCTGGGCGGCCTCAACAAGGTCATCATCGACCTGGAGGGCGGCCATGTCATCGTCTCGGCGATCGGCAGCGGCGCCGTCCTCGGCGTGGTCGCCGACAAGGAGGCCAAGCTCGGCAACATCGCGTACGAGATGACGCTGTTCGCCAACCGGGCCGGTGCCGCGCTCAGCCCGCAGCTGGTGCTCGAGCTGAAGAACACCGTCGGCGTCCCGTCCACGCGCTGACCGGCCTGCCGAGAGGAAGACACGCAGTCATGGCGGACGGCATCCCGCCCCCGGGCCCCGACCCGGTCGGCCCCGTCCCCGCCGTACGGCCGTTCCTGGTCACCGCCGGGCGGGTCGCGGACAGCGGCTCCGGCCGGACGGTGCCCGTCGAGACCCAGGTGGTGGCCACCGCCGAAGGCCTCGAGGCGCTCGACCGGCTCTCCTTCGAACGGCACGACATCGTCGCCGCCTGCCGGCTCCCGCAGTCGATCGCGGAGCTGGCGGCCCGGCTGCGACTGCACCTCAACGTGGTCCGCGTCCTGGCCGAGGATCTGCGCGCGGCCGGGCAGTTGACGGTGTACGTGCCGGACACCGACGCCATCCACGACGCGTCCGTCCTGCGCAGGGTTATCGATGGCCTTCGCGCCATCCCCGACTCCCGGGGGGTACTGAGTGACACCGACTGAAGCTCCGACCGGCGGCCCGGCCGCGCGGACGGGCGTACGGCCGCCGCTGCCGGTGAAGATGGTGATCGCGGGCGGCTTCGGCGTGGGCAAGACCACCGCCGTGGGCGCGATCTCGGAGATCGAGCCGCTGACCACCGAGGCCTCCATCACGGAGGTCGCGGCGGGGGTGGACGACCTCACGCTCACCCCGCGCAAGACCACCACCACGGTGGCGATGGACTTCGGCTGCCTCACCATCGACCCGACGCTCAAGCTGTACCTGTTCGGCACGCCCGGGCAGGAACGGTTCGGGTTCATGTGGGACGACATCGTCGAGGGCGCGGTCGGCGGACTCGTCATCGTCGACACCCGCCGGCTGGACGACTGCTACGCCGCCGTCGACTACTTCGAGCACAAGGGCATCCCGTTCGCGGTGGCGGTCAACGCCTTCGACGGGAAGGTGGAGCACACCCTGGACGAGGTCCGCTGGGCGCTCGACGTCACCGACGGTGTCCCCGTGCTGGTCTTCGACGCCCGCGAACGCGGCTCGGTGCGGGACGCGCTGCTCGTCGTACTGGAGCTGGCGCTGGCCCGCACCGAGGCTCGCTAGTCCCCCGGCGCCGGCGCGGGCTCAGCCCGCGCGGCGGACGCCGGGGGACACGGTGATCCTGTTCAGCGCCGAGAAGAGCGTGAGGGTGACCAGGGCGAGCACGGCCACCAGGGTGGCGCCGCCCACCACCTTCTCGTAATCGCGCTGGTAGAGGCCGTCGATCACGTACCGTCCCAGCCCGCCGAGGCTGACGTAGGCGGCGATGGTCGCCGTGGAGACGATCTGGATGGCCGCCGAGCGCAGCCCGCTGAGGATCAGGGGGAGCGCGACCGGCAGTTCCACCTGGAACAGGATCCGCGGCTCCCCCATGCCCATGCCCCGGGCGGCGTCCACCGGGGAGGGGTCGACGGAACGCATCGCCTCGTACGTCGTCACGAGGACCGGCGGGACGGCGAGCGCGACCAGCGGGATCATGACGGGCACCAGGCCGAAGCCGATCAGGACGAACATCAGCACCAGCAGGCCGAAGCTGGGCAGCGCCCGGGCGGCGGTGGCGATGAGGGCCAGGACGTTGCCGCCGCGTCCGGTGTGACCGGTGAGCAGACCCACCGGCAGCCCGATGGCGGCGGCGATGGCCAGGGCGATCAGCGAGTACTGGACGTGCTCGCGCAGCCGGGTGGGGATGCCGTCGTACCCGTGCCAGTGGGAGCCGTCGCTGAAGAAGGCGTTGACGAAGTGGAGCACGTTCATCGGACGGCGTCCTCCAGGGCGGCCGCGGCCGGTTCGGGCCGGGTCTCGGTGTCGACGGGACGGGCCCTGCGGGTGCCGCGCGGCATCCAGGGCGTCAGGAGCAGGCGCACGACGACCAGTACCGCGTCCGCGAGGACGGCCAGGACGGCCGTGCCGATGACGGAGAGCCAGACCAGGCGCGGCTGGTGGTAGACCATGCCGTCGTGGAGCAGGTTGCCGAGCGCGCCCTGGTTGCCGATGAGCGCGCCGACGCTGACGAGGGAGATGCTCGAGACGGTGGCGACCCGCAGTCCCGCGAGGATGGCGGGCACCGCGATCGGCAACTGCACCTGCACGTAGCGGCGCAGGGGCCCGAAGCCCATCGCGGTGGCGGCGGCGAGGGTCTCCTGCGGTACCGAGCGGACGGCGTCGACGATCGCCGGGACGAGGACGACCAGGCTGTAGACGGCCAGCGGGATCATCACCGTGGTCTCGGTCTGGCCCGTGTAGTCGATGAGCACGACGAAGAAGGCGAGCGACGGGATCGCGTACAGCACGGTCGTCACCCACAGCACGGGCGCGTACAGCCAGCGCAGCCGCACGCACAGCTGGGCGACCGGCAGCGCCACCAGCAGGCCGGCCAGCACCGGCAGCAGGGCCTCGCGCAGGTGCAGCCCGATCAGGCCCGTGTAGCTGTTCTGCAGGTCGCTCGGCAGGTGGAAGAGGCCGCCGCTCATCCGGCCACCTTCGCGGCGGTGGGTGCCGCGGCGTGGGCGCTGCGGATGGCCTCGCCGATGACCTGCTGCGAGACGACGCCGACGACCCGCCCGGTGCCGTCGACGCCGACCGCCCAGCCGGTCGGGGAGAGCACCGCGCAGTCGAGCGCGGCCCGCAGCGAGTCCGTGTCCGGGACGAACGGCCGGCCGTACGGCAGCAGCCGCTCGGTCGCGATCGTGCCGGCGGTGAGGTCCTGCGGCCTGCTCCAGCCGAGCGGCCGGCCGTCGAGGTCGGTCACGAGGACGTGGGGCACGTCGGCGGTGCGGCGCGCGGCGATCTGCTCGGCGCTCGCGTCGACGGCGACGACCGGCGCGGTCTGCAACTCGAGCCGAGCGGCGGGGAAGAAGGACAGCCGGCGGATGCCGCGGTCGGTGCCGAGGAAGTCCTCGACGAAGGAGTCGGCGGGCGCGGAGAGGAGTTCGGCGGGCGGGGCGAACTGGGCCAGATGGCCGCCGGTGCGCATCACGGCGACCATGGTGCCCAGCTTGATGGCCTCGTCGATGTCGTGCGTGACGAAGACGATGGTCTTGCCCAGCTCCGCCTGGAGGCGCAGCAGTTCGTCCTGCAGCCCCTTGCGTACCACCGGGTCGACGGCCGAGAACGGCTCGTCCATCAGCAGCACCGGCGGGTCCGCGGCCAACGCCCGTGCCACGCCGACGCGTTGCTGCTGCCCGCCGGACAGCTGGTAGGGGTAGCGCCTGGCCAGCGCGGAGTCGAGCCCCACCCGTTCCATCAGCTCCGCCGCGCGCCGCCGGGCCCTGTCCTTGCTCCAGCCCAGCAGGCGGGGCACGGTGGCGATGTTGTCGATGATGGTGCGGTGCTGGAAGAGACCGGCGTTCTGGATGACGTAACCCATCGACCGGCGCAACGTGGTGACCGGCTGCTTCTGGATGTCGACGCCGTCGAGGAGGATGGTGCCCTCGCTGGGTTCGACCATCCGGTTGATCATGCGGAGGGTGGTGGTCTTGCCACAGCCGGAGGGGCCCACCAGGACGGTGATCGAACGGTCCGGGATCTCCAGCGACAGCCGGTCGACCGCCATCGTGCCGTCCGGGTACCGCTTGGTGACTGAATCTATCCGTATCAAAACGCCGAATACCCTTCGGGTGTGGCCGGAACTGCCCGTTCGGGCCACATCGTCGATGCGCACGCCATTGCGGGAAGAGTCTAGACCTCAAGTGTTTCAGCACCTTGGCGGACGACGGCCCGCGGGCCCCGCTGATCCTCGTCCGGTGCCGAGCGGACCCCCGCCGGTGCCGAGGGGGGGCACCGGGCCGAGCGGGCCCGAACCGGCCACGGGCCGGAGCGGCACCGCGCCGACCCGTTCCGGTGGCGGCCCGGTGACCCTCGCCGGGCTCGTCGGCGACGGCGGCCCGGGCTCGGACTCGTGGCCGGCCGGCTGGACGCGCGGCACCGGCGCGGCAGCGGCGCGGTACGCGCCCACCCGCCGTCCGGCGTCAGATGAGACCGGCCCGTATGGCGTGCGCGACCGTGTGCACGCGATTGCGCATGCCGAGGCGGATCTGGACGGCGGAGAGGATGTTCTTGATGGTGCGCTCGGAGTAGCTCAGCATGGCGGCGATCTCGGAGAGGGTCATGCCCTCCGAGACCAGGCGCAGGACCTCGATCTCCCGTTGGCTGAGCCCTGACGCGGTCAGTCCCCGCGGGCCGAGCACCTCGCGTTGGAGGTGCTGGAGCTGGTCCATCAACCGGCCCTGGAGGAGCGGCGGCAGACACGCCTGGCCTTGGACCACGGCTCGCACCGCGCGCACCAGCGCCGCGTCGTCGGCCTCGGCACGCCACAGCACCGCCCGCACGCGGCGGTCGGCGACGGCGGCCGGGTCGGCGTACCACCCGCTGTCCGCGACGAGCACGAAGCGCGCCCACGCCGGTGCGGACAGGGCGCTCAACAGGTCCAGCGCCGCGTTGTCGACCGCGCGCACCGCGACCACGACGGTCTCGGCCTCCGCGATGGGCGACAGCGTGAGGCGCGGCTCCCTTCCCAGGCATGCCCTCAGCCCGGCGTGGGTGAGCGGATCCGCAGCGTGCACGGCCACCCGCACCGACTTCATCTTCTCCTCCTCGAGAGAGACGACCAGAACCTCGTGCGTGGGCGGGCGGGGTTGTGGGACACGGCCGGTACCGCCCTCCTGATGATCTTCGCGAGGAACCACTACGCGGATGCGGCCGGATCGTTTCACCGGCCCTCACCGCCCGCGCGGCGCGCGTGAAATGGATCACGTTCCGCGCGGGTGGTGAGGAGATCGTGTTGATCACGTAACTATATGGCTGAACTCGCCTTTGTCATGACGCACTTGGGTCTCTCCGCGACGGCGGCCGGACCCGCCGCCCCGCATGATGTTGATGCCGAGCATCCGGTGTCCGTGGCCCGCTCGGGCCACATGAAGGAGGAACGCGCGTGTCGCGCCAGGTACTTGCGGTCACCCCAGAGGGGCCCGGCGGCTTTCGGACGATCAGTGAGGCACTGGCGAGGGCGCGCAGCGGCGCGGTCCTCAGCGTGGCGCCCGGCACGTACGCGGAGAGCCTGGTCGTCACCACCCCGGTGACCATCGTCGCGGAACAGGCCCGCGGCAGTGTGCGGATAGCCCCGCACCACGGCAGCGCCCTGGTGCTGAAGGCGGAAGCGGTGATGCTCACCGATCTGGTGTTCCACGGGCGTGACGAGGAACTGCCCGTCATCGACGCGCCACGCGGACAGGTCGCCATGCACGGCTGCCAGGTCAGCGGCTCCGGCTGGGCGGCGGTGCTCGCGAGGGCGGGCGGTTCACTGGCCCTGCGGGACTGCCGGATCAGCAATCCGGCCGGCGCCGGAGTGGTGGTCACCTCCCCGGTGGAGAGTCTGGTCGAGGCCTGCGTCGTCGAACACCTGGGCACCTCGGGGGTGGTCGTCGGGCAGCAGGGCCGGATCGGCCTGCGCGGCTGCACCGTCCGGGACGCCCGGGGCAACGGTGTGCTCGCCAACGGAGAGGCCCACGGGGCGGTCGAGGAGTGCGACATCTCCTCGACCGACAAACCCGCCGTCGCGCTGGAGGGCAACAGCACGATCCGCGTCCTGCGGACCGTGGTGCACGACACCGGCACCGGCGTCCAGCTCGCCAGCCGCGGCACGACGGAACTCGAGGACGTCCGCATCAGCGGCACCAGCGGCGCCGGCATCGTGGTCAGCGAGGGGAGCGACCCGGTGGTCCGCCGCTGCCGTACGGCACGCACCAGGAGTCACGGTCTGCTGGTCACCGGCCGCTCCCGGGGCACGTACGAAGACTGCTGGCTGGACACCGCGGAGGGTCCCGCCCTCCGGGTGAACGGGCACTCCACCCCCGTCCTGACCGGCCTGACGGTCAGGGACTGCGCGACGACCTCCGTGCTGCTGGAGGAGGAGTCGGCGGCCGAACTGGACCGGCTCGACGTCACCGACTCCAGGGGAGCCGGCGTCTCCATCCGCACCGGCGCCAACCCGCTCGTCAGGCGTGCCCGCGTCAACGCGCCGCACGGCCACGGGGTGGAGGTCCTGAAGAACGGCCGGGGCCGGCTGGAGGACTGCGCCGTCGAGCGGGCCGGCGGCTGCGGGGTCCGGGCCGAGGACGGCGGCGACGTGTACCTCGGGGGCGGAGCGGTCCTCGCGCCCGCCGCGAGCGGCGTGTCGGTCGGCGCCGAGGGCACCGTGAGACTGCGGGACCTGGAGATCACCGAGGCCGGTGAGTCGGGGGTCATCGTCGACGGAGGCGGGGAGCTGACCGCCACCCGGCTCCGGGTCGCGGGAAGCGGCCGGCACGGCGTCGTTCTGCACGACGGCGGACGGGGCTCCCTCAACTCCTGCGAGATCAGCGGCAGTACGCAGGACGGCCTGTGCGTGGAGTCCACCGAACCGGTGTCCGTGGTCAACTGCACCGTCCGGAACAACGGCGGCAGCGGACTGGCCGGCTCCCGCCCCGGTGAGCGGCTCGCCGTCGACGGACTGACCAGCGCCGGCAACGGCAAGCCGGACCTCTGGGGCCCCGACGGCACCACCGGCGCAGACGCCCCGCCCGGCCGGTCGGACGGCTCCCTCGCCGCGCTGGACGCCCTGATCGGGCTGGACAACGTGAAGCAGCAGGTGCGCACCCTGGTCAACCTGACGCGGCTGGCCCAGCGCCGCGCCGAGCTCGGCATGCCCGCCCCGCCGATGGGCCGTCACCTCGTGTTCGCCGGCCCGCCCGGCACCGGCAAGACCACCGTGGCCCGGCTCTACGGGGCGGTCCTGGCCGAACTCGGCGCGCTGCGTTCGGGACACCTGGTCGAGGTGGCGCGCGCCGACCTGGTGGCACAGGTCATCGGCGGTACCGCCATCAAGACCACCGAGGCGTTCCAGCGCGCCCTGGGCGGGGTGCTCTTCATCGACGAGGCGTACACCCTGCTCTCCGACGGCCGCGGCTCCGGCGCGGACTTCGGAAGGGAGGCGGTCGACACCCTCCTGAAGCTCATGGAGGACCACCGCGACGACGTGGTCGTGGTCGCCGCCGGCTACTCCGCCGAGATGGACGCGTTCCTGGCCTCGAACCCCGGTCTGGCCTCACGCTTCTCCCGGACCGTGGAGTTCGAGAACTACGCGGTGCCCGAACTGGTGGCGATCGTGGAGAGCATGTGCTCCGGGCACCAGTACGTCCTCGACGACAGCACGCGCAGCGCGCTCGCCGTGCGCTTCGAGCGCATGCCCAGGGACGCGACCTTCGGCAACGGCCGCGCCGCCCGGCAGGTGTTCGAGGAGATGGTGGACCGCCAGGCGTCCCGGCTCGCCCTGCTCACGGACATGACCGACCAGGACCTCCAACTGCTGCTCCCCGAGGACGTCGGGGAGGAGGCCGCACGGGCGGTGGCCGACGAGACCGGCGGCGGCCGGGGCGGCGACCCCCTGGCCCGGCTGAGCGAGCTGGTGGGCCTGGCGGCCGTCAAGCGCGACGTCACCGATCTCGTCAACCTGCTGTCCGTCACCCGGCAGCGCGAGGCCGCGGGGCTGCCCGCGCCGCGCATCAGCCACCACCTGGTCTTCACCGGTCCGCCGGGTACCGGAAAGACGACGGTCGCGCGGCTCTACGGCGAACTGCTGGTCTCCCTGGGGGTGCTGCCGAGGGGCCAGCTCGTCGAGGTGGCGCGCGCCGACCTGGTCGGACGGTACGTAGGTCACACCGCGCAGTTGACCCGGGAGGCTTTCGAACGCGCCCTAGGAGGAGTGCTGTTCGTCGACGAGGCCTACACGCTGACTCCCACCGGGCCGGGTTCCGGGTCGGACTTCGGGCAGGAGGCGGTGGACACCCTGTTGAAGCTCATGGAGGACCACCGGGACGAGGTGGTGGTCATCGTCGCCGGCTACACCGCCGAGATGGAGCGGTTCCTGTCCTCCAATCCGGGCCTTTCCTCACGGTTCTCCCGGCGGGTGGAGTTCGCCGACTACGCGCCGGACGAGCTGGTCACCATCGTGCGGCAGCACGCGGCCGGCGCGGGATACGAGTGCGGGCCGGGTACGGGCCAGGTGCTGCGCGCGTACTTCGAGTCGCTGCCCCGCGACCGGTCGTTCGGCAACGCGCGGCTCGCCCGGCAGGTGCTGGAGGGCATGATCACGCGTCAGGCCGGCCGGCTGAGCACCATGACCGCACCCGGGCTGGACGACCTGCGGCTGCTGCTCCCGGCGGACGTGGCACCGGGCAGGACGGTGTCCGAATGAACCGGACCGCAAGCTGGCCGGCCCGCCGCGTGTGGCGGGCACTCGTCGCCCTCCTCGGCGTGTCCACGGCGGTGATCGGGCCGGCGGCCGGGGCCGGCGCCCTGTCCGCGGACACCGTACGGCTGCCCGTGATGCCGTCCCGGCTGGCGGCCGGGTCCGCCTGCACCGGCGACTCGGGCACCGTGGTGAAGGCCGTGCCCTGGGAGCAGCAGAACCTGCAACTGGCCAGGACCCGGCCGTTGGGGAGCGCCGCCGGTGTGACGGTGGCCGTCGTCGACACCGGTGTCTCCCTCGAGGCGCCGGCCCTGGCGGGCCGGGTGACCGCGGTGGGCGGGGCCGGCGACGACTGCGTGGGCCACGGCACGTTCGTGGCCGGTCTGATCGCCGCCGCCCCCGTGGCCGGTGTCGGCTTCTCCGGAGCCGCCCCGCGGGCCCGCATCCTGGCCGTGCGGGGCACGGACCGGCGGGGCACGGCCACCGACGCGACGGTGGCGGACGGCATCCGGGCGGCGGTGGCCGCCGGGGCCCGGGTCGTCGTGGTGTCCCCGGCACTGACCCGGAGTTCCTCCCGGCTGCACGCCGCGGTCGCCGACGCCGCCCGCCATGACGCCCTGATCGTGGCCGCGGCGGTGCCCGACGCGCCCGCCGACGGCTCGTCGGCCGCGCCGCCCGCGGACTACTGGCCGGCGGCCGAGCCCGGCGTCCTGTCCGTGGTCGACATCGACGTGCGGGGTCAGCGTCCGCGCTCCGCGTACCCGGCCCGGCACGCCGACCTCGCCGCACCGGGCGACGGCGTGCTGGGTATCGGGCCCAGGGGGCGGGGCCACTTCATCGGCTCCGGCCCGTCGGCGGCGGCCGGTTACACCGCCGCGGCGGCCGCGCTGGTGCGGTCCGCACAACCCGGCCTGTCCGCCGCCGCGACGGCGCATCGACTGGTCAGGACCGCCTACCCGGCCGACGTACCCCGTCTCGACCTGTACGGTGCGCTCACTTCGGTGCCGGGAGCGGATCCTCTCCGGTCGGCACCGGCCGGCGGTGAGCCACCCGTGCGGCCGGCGAGGGACGAGCCCGGAGCCCGCGCGACGCGTCGCGCCCTGGCAGTGGCCGGTGCGGGCCTGGGCCTGGTCCTGTCGGTCGCCTGGGCCGCCTCGATCACCACGAAGGTCCGCGCTCGCCGGCGGCGTCCGAGCGAGGAGGAGCCCGTCACGACGAGCGCAGCGGGCCGCACGGAACCGGCCGGGTGAACGAAGCGGCCGGCCCGGGCCCGTGGTGCGCGGGGGCACCTGGCAGGAGCCGGAGGCCGAGGGTCCGGGGCGAGGGGCCGCAGCCGAAACCCGCAGCGGGTGGCCGGAGGCGAGGGGCCGGCCCAGAGGCCAGGGCCAGGACCGGCCCACAGGCCGCAGGGTGACCGGAAGCCAGCACCCGAGACCGCGGCCAAAACCCACAACAGCCGGCCGGAGGCGAGGGCCGGGCCGGAGGCCAGCGCCCGGCCACAGTACGCAGCGAGTGACCGGAGGCCGGGGCCGGGCGGCCTGGCGTGTGCCGCGCTCAGCACGACCGGTGCCTGGCCCGTGGCGGAACCCGCCCCTGGCTCGCGGTCGCCTCGGCGGCGCGTCGCCGTTCTGCCCCCGTGGCTCCGCGGCGGGACCGGCGCACCCCCGCGGACCGGCGGCGGCCTCGCCGGGGGCGCCCCCGCACCGGCCGTCGCCGCTCGCCCGGGCGGTCCGGGCGGCGGGCACCTGCGCGTCCGGTCGGAAGGGGTTTCCCGCCCGGACCTCACGCCCCGGTCCGGCAGTCATCGCCCGACCGGTCACTCCCCGGCCGGCTCCTCCACCAGCGCGGTCTGCATCAGGAGGCCCTTGCGCCGCGCGATGTACTGCGCCCGGCCCGGCGGCAGGACGCGCGGTTTGACCGCTCCGAACAGGTAACCCTCCGACGGCGGGCAGGACAGCAGCAGCCCCGGTGTGTTGATCTCGTCCAGGCGCCTGAGCAGCTGGTCGTTCAGGCCCCGTCCCGCGCCGGTCGCGGAGCGCGTCACGACCAGGTGCAGACCCACCTCGTGTCCCAGGGTCAGATGGTCGAGCAGCGGTTCGAAGGGGTGGGAGACGGCGAGGCCGCCGCCGACCATGTCGTAGTCGTCGACGAGCACGAACAGCCTGGGCCCCGTCCACCAGTCGGCGAGGCGCATCCGCGCGGGGGTGATGTCCGGCCCGGGCAGCCGGGTCCTGATGGCACGGGCGGAACCGTTCACCAGCTCCCGCAGACCGTCGAGCGAGACGGCGTGGCCCAGGCGGTAGTCCTCCGGCACCGCCTCGACCAGGGTGCGGCGGTAGTCGGCCACGAGGATCCGGGCCTCGGCGGGGCTGTAGCGGGCCGTGATCGCCGCGGCGACCAGCCGCAGCAGGTTGGTCTTCCCGCTCTCCGTGTCGCCGATGCCGATCAGATGCGGCGTACGGCTGAAGTCGTGCCACACCGGCGCCAGCGTCTCCTCGTCGAGACCCAGGGGTATCCGCAGGCCCTCCGCCAGTTCCGGCTCCGGCAGTTCGGAGACCGGCAGCCGGTGCGGCAGCGTCCGCACGGGCGGCGCGGGCGGCCCCGGCCAGCACGCGGCGGCCCTCTCCACCAGGTGGGCCACCCCCTCCGTCAGGTCGTCGGCGCTCTCCCGGCCGTCGATGCGCGGCAGTGCCGCCAGGAAGTGCAGCTTGCCGTCCGTCGTCAGGCCACGGCCCGGGCTGCGCGGCACGGTTCCGGCCTTGCGGATGTCGACCACCGAGTCCATGGGGTCGCCCAGCCGCAGTTCGAGCCGCGTCGCCGCCTGGTCGCGCACCTGGGAGGACAGCTCCATCCAGCGCGCCGTGGCGACGGCCAGGTGGATCCCGTAGTTCAGGCCCCGCACCGCGATCTGGTTGACGGTGGGGACCAGCGCGTCGAAGTCCTGGCGCAGCGTGGCCCATCCGTCCACCACGAGGAAGACGTCACCGTGCGGCTCGTTTGCGAACTCACCGGCCGCGCGGCGCCGGCGGTAGGTGGCCATCGAGTCGATGTTGTGGTCGAGGAAGAACTGCTCGCGCTGGTTGAGCAGGGTGGTCACCTCGGCCACCGTGCGGTTGACCCGCTCGCTGTCGAGCCGGTTCGCCACACCGCCGACGTGCGGCAGGCCGGCCAGTGCGGCCAGTGTGCCGCCCCCCAGGTCCAGGCAGTAGAACTGCACCTCGCGCGGGGTGTGGGTGAGCGCGAGGGCGGTGATCAGGGTGCGCAGCACCGTGGACTTGCCGCTCTGCGAGCCACCCGCGACCACGAGGTGCCCGCCGCTGCCGGAGAGGTCCACCACGAGCGGGTCGCGGCGCTGTTCGAACGGCCTGTCCACCACGCCGACGGGCACTTCCAGCCGCCCGGGTCCCGGCCGGACGTCGGCCACCAGCCCGCGCCGCGGGTCCTCGGTGAGGGTGGGCAGCAGACCGTCGAGGGTGGGGGGCAGGCCGAGCGGCGGCAGCCACACCCGCAGGGCCGGCGGCCCGGCCTGACGCAGGCGCTCCACCGCGACCGACAGCAGGGAGGGCGCGTTCTCCTCCTCGGTCTCCGGCTCCGGCGCGGGCTGCTGGGCCGGTGAGCGCGGCACCACGTAGTCCGCCGTCCACGGCACCATCTGGCTGGCGGCCCGGGCCCGGGTGACGGCGCCGCGCCGGGACCGGTACGCCCCCGATACGTACGCCGCCCGGAACCGGGTCAGCGCTTCCACCCCGCTCTTCAGAAAGCCGGCGCCCGGCTGCGACGGAAGCTGGTAGGCGTCCGGGACGCCCAGCACCCCACGGCTCTCCATGGCCGAGAAGGTACGCAGCCCGATGCGGTACGACAGATGGCTCTCCAGTTGGTGCATGCGTCCCTCGTCCAGCCGCTGCGAGGCGAGGAGCAGATGCACGCCGAGGGACCGGCCGAGCCGCCCGATCATCACGAACAGGTCCATGAAGTCCCGGTGAGCGGCCAACAGTTCGCTGAACTCGTCGACCACGATGAACAGGCTCGGCAGGGGCGCCAGCGGTGTTCCCGAGGCGCGGGCCTTCTCGTAGTCTAGCGCGGAGGTGTAGTTGCCGGCCGCCCGCAGCAGTTCCTGACGCCTGATCAGTTCACCGTGGAGGGCGTCGCGCATGCGTTCCACCAGGGCCGCCTCGTCGGCCAGGTTGGTGATCACCGCCGAGGTGTGCGGCAGTTCCTCGAGGCCGAGGAACGTGGCACCGCCCTTGAAGTCCACCAGGACGAAGTTCAGGGTCTCCGAGGAGTTCGTCAGCGCGAGCGCCAGCACCAGGGTGCGCAGCAGCTCGCTCTTGCCGGAGCCGGTGGCGCCGATCAGCATGCCGTGCGGGCCCATGCCGCCCTGCGCCGCCTCCTTGATGTCCAGTTCGACCGGGGCACCGTCGGAGCCCACCGCGACCGGGACCCGCAGCCGGGCCGCTCCCGCACCGCGCCGCCACAGTGCCGCCGGGTCATGGCGGTTCAGGTCGGGGATGCCGAGCAGGGTGGTCAGTTCCACGTCCGTGGACAGCGGCTCGGCGGCGTCGGCGGTCAGGCTCATCCGGTACGGCGCGAGCATCCTGGCCAGCGCTCGGGCCCCGGCCGGACCGGCCGTGTCGGGGCGGCCCAGCCGCGTCGACTGCTCCTTGCGGCTGCGGTCGGTGCGTACCAGGCACATCGCGTCCGGCCGCACGTCCAGCCGCAGCGTGGTGCGTCCCGGCCGCCAGCGCAGGGTTTCCGTCAGGTCGAGCACGACGACGTTGCGCAGGCCGAGGCCGTCGATCCGGTGCCCGGCGGGGACCTGGCCCCCGTCCAGCACGACGACGGTGAACGGCTCGTCGCGGCCGGGAACGGCCTCGGGGTCGAAGGCGGGCCGCTCGGTGAACTCCACGCCGAGCAGGTCCTCCAGGGCGGCCAGGTCGCCGGCCACCATGCGGGCGGGTCCGGCACCGTCCTGCTCGTGCGGGTGCAGGTTGTGCGGCAGCCACTTGACCCAGTCCCACTCCGCCCGGCGTTCGTCGCTCACGCACAGCGCGATCCACAGGTCCTCCGGGGCGTGGAAGACGGCCAGCTGGCACAGCGCGGCCCGCACCAGCCCGCGTACCGCGTGCTCGTCGCCGCGCAGCAGCACCCGGGCCCAGGACCGCAGGTACAGGGCGATCGGCTGGTCGGGCACCGTGCCGTACGCCCGGGTGAACCGGCGCAGCGCGTGCGCGCAGAGCGGGTCCAGGTCCTCGACGGGCTTGGCGGACACGGGGGCCAGCGCCATCGCCAGTTGCTGGTCCCCGACCGCCACCCGAACCTCGGCGAAGTCGTCGTCCCTGGTGCGCCGTTCCCACAGCCGCGTCGTGCGGACCAGCGACCGCAGCGTCCGCGGCGCGGGATGGCGCCAGGCCAGCGCCAGTTGCTGTTCGATGACCGCCCGGCGGACCTTCCGCCGGGTCTGCGACAGGTAGCGCAGGTAGTCCCGGCGCTCGCCCCGCAGGCGCTGCTTGCGTTCGCCGGCCTTGCGCACCACCTGACCGACCATCATCATCGCGGAGCCCAGGACCATGACGCCCAGTGCCACATAGGTCAGCGCACCTCCGCTCCCGCCGGGCCGGATGAACGCCAGCATCATGGAGGCGGACATCAGCCCCATCGGCAGATAGGTCCATGCCGCCGAATGATCCGGGACCGTTTCCGGCAGGGTCGGCGGCTCCTGAAGGGACAGTTCGCCCTCCGGCATTTCTGGACCACGCCTGCGGGCAGGGCGTCGGAATAGGACGACACTCAAGAAAAGGCTCCTCACCGTGACGCGCGACTCCTGAGCGCGCCGAGAGCGTTGAATCCCCTCGAACGTTCACGAGAGCTTCGGGGTGTCAGTAGTCTGCATCCGATCAACTCCCGCATCCAAGCTCGTGGATGACAATTCTGGGAAGTGTGGCCTGTCCAATGAATGAAAGCCCGGTTGCGGCCCTGTGCCATCTGACCGTCCGCGCCCCGGCGAAGACCGTGGACCTTGCGGTACCCGCGGACGTTCCCGTCGCCGACCTCCTGCCCGCCCTGCTGCGTTTCGCCGGCGAGGAGTTGGAGGAGAACGGCCTGGACCACGGCGGCTGGGTGCTGCAACGGCTGGGCGAGCGCCCGCTGGACGACGAAGGCACCCTGGAGTCGACCGGCCTGACGGACGGCGAGGTGCTCTACCTGCGTCCGCACGCCGAGGAACTGCCCGAGGTACGGCTGGACGACATCGTGGACGGGATCGCCGAGGTCACCCGCGACCGGCTGCACGGCTGGACTCCCGAGGCCGGCCGCCGGCTGCTCCGCGCCGCCGTGGTGGTCTGCGTGCTGAGTGCGCTGGGTGTGCTGGCCTGGCCCGCGGGTCCGGTCCTCCCCCGCGCGGTGACCGCGGCGGTGGCCGGCCTGCTGCTGCTGGCCGGCGGGGCCTCGGCCGCCCGGGCGGTGGGGGACGCGGCGGCCGGGGCGACCCTCGGCTTCCTGGCGGTGCCCTGCCTGGCGCTGGTCGGCTGGCTGCTGCCCGGTGGCACCGTCTCGGGTCCCGACGCCCACCACGTGCTCGGTGCCCGACTGCTGGCCGCGGGTGCGACGGCCGCGGGCGCGGCGGCACTGGCCATCGCCGCGACAGCCGTGTACACCTCGTTCTTCGTCGCCACCGCCACGGTGGCGGCCGCCGCCGCCTGCGCGGGGCTCCTGATGAGCGTGTACGACGTGCCGGCGGACGGCGCGGGTGCCGCGGTGGCGGCCGCGGCCGTCGTCCTGGGCGGCTTCGTGCCGGTCCTGTCCTTCAAGCTCGCCGGCCTGCGCATGCCCCCGCTGCCCTCCGCCGCACAGGAGTTGCAGGAGGGCATCGAACCCTACAGCGCCGGTGACGTCGCCACCCGCGCCGAACTCGCCGGCGGCTGGATGACAGCCCTGTACGCGGCGACCGGCACCATCTGCGCGGGCTGCCTGGTGGCCCTCGTCCGGCTGCCGAGCCTTCCCGGCACGCTGACCGCGGGCACCCTGTCACTGCTCCTGCTGCTGCACGGACGGGGCCTGGTCAACGTGCGGCAGCGGCTGGCGCTCGTCGTCCCGGGCCTGTGCGGAGCGCTGCTGCTGGTCGTCGGCGCCGCGGCCCGGCTGTCCCCGTCCGACCGGCCGGCGCTCGTCGCGGGGCTCCTGGCGGTGGCCGCCGCGCTGGCCATCGCCTCCTGGACGGTGCCGGGCCGCCGGATGCTGCCGTACTGGGGCCGCGCGGCGGAACTGCTGCAGTCGCTGCTGGCGATCGGTCTGCTGCCGCTGACGTTGTGGGTGCTCGGCGTCTTCGGAGCCCTGCGGGCGATCAACGGCTGACCGGCACAGCGAACGGAAGAGGAACACAACGTCATGCAGTCCAAGCGCGACCAGGTCCAGGCCCACTCCTTCGCCCTGGGCAGGCTCACCTCCGGCATGCTGCTCGCCGACCCGGACGCACCGGAGAGCCCGCTGGCCCGCACCACCCGGGGCGCGGCCGTCGGCGTGGTCCTCTGCGTGCTCGTCGCGGCGGGCGCGGTGGTGTACGGGCTCGTCTCACCGGGCGGCAACACCTCGTGGAAGGCCTCGGACACCCTGATCGTCAACCGGGACACCGGGGGCCGCTACCTGTATCTCGACGGCCGCCTGCGGCCGGTGCGGAACTATTCCTCCGCCCTGCTGATCGGCGCGGGGGACCTGAAGACCACCGATGTGCGCGCCGTGTCCCTGCGCGGCACCCCCGTCGGCGCGCCGGTCGGTATACCCGGGGCCCCGGACGCGGTGCCGGGCGCGAAGGATCTGGACAGCGGCGCCTGGCACGTCTGCTCGACCCCCGGATCCGCCCGGTCCACGACGGCCGCCACGGTCACGGCCACCACCCTGGTCGCCGGCGCCCCCGTGGAGAGCCGGCCGATGGCCGACGACCGGGCACTCGTCGTGAGCGGTCCGGACAGGACGGCGTACTTGATCTGGCGGGGCAGCAGGCTCCGGCTCGACAAGGCATCCGGCGCGGCCGTCTCCCTGGGATACGGCTCCGTCGTGGCGCGCCCGGTGTCCGCCGCGTTCCTGGACGCGATGGTCCCCGGCCCCGACCTCGCCCCTCCCCCGGTTCCGGGCCGAGGTGCCGCAGGGCCGTCCCTGGGCGGCGTACGGGGCACGGTGGGCCGGGTGTACGTCGTGCGGGTGCCCGGCTCGGACGCCAAGTACTACCTGTTGCGGAAGGAGGGCCTGACACCGCTCACGGCCACCGGGGCGGCGCTCGTCCTCGGGGACCCGGCGACCCGGGAGAAGGCCTACGGCGGCCGCTCGCCCCAGGCCGATCCCCTGGGCGCGGACGTACTCCGGGACCATCTGGCTCCCGGCGTCCGGGACGGGTCCGCCGCCCCCTCGGGTCTTCCGGACTCCCCGCCCCGGGCGGCCGGCCTGCCGGACGGCCTCGCGCCCTGCGCCCGGGTGCAGTCCGTGCGGGGGGTGGTCCGCGTCAGCACCGTCCTGGTGTCCCGCGACGGGCTGGGCCCCGCGGCCCAGTCGGCGCCCGGTGAGTCCGCGGAGGCGTGCCTGCCGGTGGACGCCGTCGTGGTCCGGCCGGGCCGCGCGGCCCTGGTGCGCACGCTGGGGGCGGGCGGCGCGGAGGCCGGCGGCACCACGTACTTCGTGGCCGAGGACGGTGTGAAGTACCGGATCCCCTCCGGCGACGCGCTCGAAGCGCTGGGGTACGGGAACGGGGACCCGGTGGCGCTGCCCTCTCCGCTGCTGTCCATGCTGCGGTCGGGCCCGGACCTGGACCCCCGTGCCGCGGCCGGTGGTGACGGCGCCGGGATCACGCCTCCCGCCTGCGGGAAGGCGCTCGACGAACGATCCCGCTGAGGCGGGCCCGGGCCGAAGGGGCTCCGAGGACCGCGCGGGTGCACGAAGGTGCAGAGTCGGTGGGACGAACGGCTCAGATCTTCCTCAACTGAGAGCGCTCCCAGTCGATGCGGCCTACTGTCGTATCCGTTCCCTCCCACCGCGGTTCACCCAGCTCGGGCGGCGTCGCGGTCGACAGCGCGCCCGGAGGTGCGGCAACCACCGCGTGGACCCTGGACAGAAGTCCGCACATCGAAGTCCGCACATTAAGGAAAGACCGAGCAATGGATCGGCCTCCGTTCCACCCGGCCACCTCCGTCTCCGCACGGCAACACCTGGGTCTGTCGCCGCTCGACGTGGCGCAGCAGATGACATTGGTAGTGGGCGCTCGGGTGGACCCCGACACGGTTCTCGCGTGGGAGAGCGGCACCCACCGCCCCACCGAGAGTGAATTGTTCGCTCTGGCGGATGTGCTGTGGTGCCGGACCACGGAATTGATGGGTATTAAGGAGCCGCGCAATCTGGCGGAGCACCGGCTGGCACGGCAGTTCAGCGTGAATAGGCTGACGCGGAGCATCGGAATGGAACCGGCCGAGTACATGAGGGCCGAGGAACAGAACCGGTGGACCGGGAATTTCCACCAGACCCTGTCTCTTCTGCACGCGTTGAACATCTCCTTCCGTCAGCTGGAGGACGCCGCGGGCCCGTGCGGCTTGCCCGGCCCGGATCCCGCCCCGGACACCGTTGCGGACCGGCCCGTCCGCTGACCGGCCGGGCGATCCCCGCCCGGGACCGGGTCACCGGTCCCGGGCGGAGGGCCCTTGCCCACGGGCACCGGCCCGGGTGGCCACTTTGGCGGCCCGGCCGGGCGGTGCTCAGCCGGAGCCCCACTTCTGGTTGCTGCCGCCGTTGCAGTCCCACAGCTGCAGGCGGGTGCCGTTGCCGGTGCCCCGGTCCTTCACGTCGACACACTTGTCCGCCTGCGGGTTGACCAGGTCGTGCGCGGCGTTGAGCCGGAACTGCTGGGCGGGATTCCCGCTGCACCTGGCCAGTTGGATCACCGCGCCGTTGCCGGTCGCGCCCCAAGCGACGTCCATGCACAGACCCAGGGCGCGCACGGTGCCGTCCTGCATGAACCGCCAGGTCTGCTGCGAGGCCCCGTTGCAGTCCCAGATCTGCAGCGGGGTGCCGTCGCCCCCGGAGCCCGTGACGTCGATGCAGCGGCCGGAGGCGTAGCTCAGGAGAGAGACTCCCGGGGGCGTCGAGGAACCGCCGGACGAGGTCTTGTCCGCCGTACCGGCCGAGGTCTTGTCCGCCGTGCTGCCGGACGAGGTCCTGTCCGAGGCTGTCCCGGTGGTGTCCGTCTTCCCGGACGTGGAGCCACCGGCCTGGCCCGTCGTGTGGCCGGTGGACTTCCCGCCGCCCCCCTGCTTGCCGCCGCTGCCGCCCTGCTTGCCGCCGCTGCCGCCCTGCGTGCCCTTTCCGCCCGCGGACTTGACCGTGTCGGCCTGGGCGTGGGCGTCCGGGCGTCCGGTGTCGTGCGACCCGGAGTCCTTGCCGGACGTGCCGCGCGCCACGGGTCCGGCGCCGGTGGTCGGGGCGGCCGATCCGATGGCACCGTAACCGCCCTCACCCGGGGAGCCGAGCACGGTACCGGGGGTGGCACCGGCCGCGCCGACCCGGTCCTCGTCGTCGCCACCGCTCACCAGGAACGGTACGGCCATCAGCAGCGCTCCCGCCACGGCGGCTCCGGCCAGCAGGCTCTTGTGCGGCCGTCCCGCCGGGGCGGCGGGCGCAGGCTCGGCCATCCCCGCGGGTGCCCCCTCGGCCTCCTCCGTCTCGTCGGTGCCGGCACCGGTGGCGGTGACCGCCTCCGCGGCACCGGCGCCGGCGGCACCGGCCTCCTCCGGCTCCCTCGCGGCCGTCCGGTCCGGTCCGGAGACCTCCGGGCCCCGGACCGGACCGGACGCACTGCCTGCTGCGGGCTCGGGATCGGAATCGGGGAGAGCGGCGGTTCCCTCCGCCGGGGTGGACGGGGCACCGATCGCCCCGGTGGCCTCCGCGGTCCGGGCCACGGTGGACTCCGGCCCTTCCGCCGGCGCGCCGGCCCGGTCGGGGGTTCTCTGCGGTCGCTGGGGCTGTGACGGGGTCATGTTTCCTTCTCGGGTGCGACGGGACGAGGGGGGACGGCGCGGTGGTCGGGCGACCGGAGGCACCGTCAGATGCGCGCTGCGGGAGGTGCGGTGGTGGACTCCGGGCCCGCCGCCGCGGCAACGGGTGCTGCCGGTTCGGCCGGTTCCACCCGTTCGGCCGGTTCAGCCGGTTCCACCCGTTCGCGCGGCTGGGGTGCCGCGGGCTGTCGGAGGGTGGTCAGCCGGGCGAATGCGGCCTGCACCTGCGGGGGGAAGAGAGCCGGGTTCCGGCGCAGCAGGAGCTCACGGTCCTGCGGACTGAGCCCGAGCTCGTCAAGTCGCTGCGCGTCTCCCGTGAGTTGCCAGAAGGCCGCGGCCTCGGGAGCGTAGCCCAGTCCCTCGACGTCGTGCTGCCCCACGGGCGTGGCCAGCACCTCCGGGGAGTCGAGCAGCGCGCGCAGCTCCGCGGCGACGCTCGGCTCCACGCGGCCCGCCTCCACGGGACTCGGCTCCACGCGGCCCGCCTCCACGGGACTCGCCTCGACACGAACCGCCTCCGCGGGACTCGGCTCCACGTCGCTCTGCGACGTCGTGGGTCCTGCGGCGGAGCCGTCGTCCGCTGGGGAGGCGTCGCCAGGGGACAGCTCGCTCTGTCCGGCGTGCGAGGCCCGGCGGTGCGGACCGGCGAGGGAGATCGCCGACGGATCCCACCAGGCGAGGCGGGCGTTGACATTCCCGGGACGGAACCGCATCAGCGGCTCGCCACCGGGCAGGTGGGAGCCCAGGATCTTCGTGAACACCTTCTCGCTGTACGGCGACCTGGGCGACGGCCAGTAAGTGTGCGCCCCGTGCATGACGCCCATGTCGTTGGCCCGCATCTCGCCGACGAGCCGGTCGTACGAACGGGGAGTCAGCCTGGAGCCGCCCGGGGTCGAGAGGTCCAAGATATCGTGGTCACCGGTGAACGGCCGCTCGGCCCCCGCACCGTCACGGCCGAAGACGACACCGTCCCGGACAGCGCAGAAGCCCTCGGCCTCCAGCCGCGCCATGGCCGGCGCCAGCTCCTGGAACTCGCGCAGCCGCTGGTCGTAGCGCTCGAGGAGCCGCTGCCACGTCGCGTCGTCCAGGCCGGGGGAACGCACGGGCTCCGTCGGCTGGAAGTAGCCGACCAGCCCGACGTCCTGCGGTCCGGCGCCGAGGAGCACGTCCAGCTCACTGATCGTCTTCGCCTTGATCTCCTTGGGCTTGGGCAGCGCACCCCTGGCCAGCCAGGCGGGTGCCGTGGGGTTCGTGGGCCGGACGTCGATCACGAGGCCGTGCTCCGCCGCGAACCAGCGGAACTTGTCGAAGTTCTTCGCCGGCATGCCGTACCGCTGTTCCGCCGCCTCCGGCGTCACTACGGCCCCTACGGCCCCTGCGGCATCGGTGGCGCCGGTGTGCTCCGGGCGGCCGTGGGCGGTGCCCCCCGTGTCGAGGGCCGGCGTGTCGCGTGCGTCCCCGGTCTGGCCCCGGGCGCCACCGGCGGCTTCGGCCGCGTCGCGCGGACGGGTCGCGGGACCGTCGGCGGCCGTGCGCTCCGGCCGGGCCAGCAGGTACTCTCCGCCTCTCCGGTACAGGACCACCGAGCGCCGTTCCGGCCCGTTGCCGTCGGCACGGGTGCGAACGGTGCCGTCCTCGGCGACCACGGTGACGTCGGCGCCGAGGACATCGGCCGCGTACCGGGCCGCGCCTTGCTCGGTGGCGTCGTCCCAGGGGCCGTTGTCGGGGGCGGCCGCACCCGGGGCGTCCCCGGCCCGGGCCGAGGCCGGCCCGGTCGGCAGCAGGGCGCGTTCCTCCTCGGTGAGCCCCGGCAGGCCGGCGGCGACGGCGGGCCAGAAGCCGTTGCCGTCGCCCTCGGGTGCGACGAGGGCGTGGACCGTGCCGTCCGGGCCGGTCAGCGACGGCGCCCTCCCCGGCGTGAAGGCGGGGCGCCAGGCACCGGAGCCTGCCGTCCACGGCACGGAGCCGTGGGCGGGGCGCGGCGGGCGTCCGGCCGGGGTCCCGCCGGCCCCGGGAGCGGTGGCCGCCGCGGGCGACGGCACGGGCAGCGCAGGCGTGCGCGGGTCCTCTCCGGCGGGGAGAGCCGGCCGGTAGTGCCGGTCCCTGAGCTGGAGCACGACGCGCGGCAGGGCCTCCCGCTCCGTCTCCGGGATCCGGGAGGGCGGCGGCGTGAAGTCCTGGAAGGCGCCGTCCTCGCGGACGACCGTGATCCGCGCCGCGAAGTGCCGCGCGGCCAGCGCGGGCAGCAGGTCGGCCGCGCCGTGGTCCCAGCCCGCGTCCTTCGCGGCGGCACCGGAACGCAGCAGCTGCGCCCGGGCGAGAGCGGCGCGCTGTCCGGCGGGCAGCTCGGCGTGCAGCGGCATGAGCCCCGAGGCCTCGAACTCGCGGCGCTCCGGCGAGTTGGGCCCGAAGGCCACCCCGCTCTCCCCCAGCTCCGCGCCGTCGAACACGTCCCTCGTGTCGGGCGACGTGAAGTCCAGCAGGTCGGCGTTGCGCGGGTCGTCCAGCTCCTCGGCGAGCCGGCCCCGCAGGTCGCGCACGATCTCCTGACGGTCCGCCGCCGTCGCCCAGTGCCCGGCCTCCTCCGGGACTGCCTGGTACACCCCCTCGGCCAGGGCGTGGAAGAACCCGTCACCGTCGGCGGGGACGTCACGGACCGTGTAGAACACGCCCTCGGGTGAGACCAGCAGGTCCGGCACCCCGTCGGGCTGCGCGTAGCGGGGGGCCGGTAGGCCGCCGGCCTGCCCGGCCCGCCGGGGCGCCTCGTACACCACCGGCGGCGGTTCGGTGAGGCCCCGCCGTCGCTCCGGACCACCGGAACGCCCCGGCTCCGGGGGGAGCTGGTGCCAGCGGGTGAGCCGGTCCGCCGCCGCCCGGACCCGGTGGAACTCCGCGGCCGCGGCCTCGGCCTCGTCGAGGAGGGGTTTCAGAAGCCGCCGCTTCACCACGGCCACCAGGTCGCTGCCGGCCTGCCCCGGCGCCGTCTCCGGCTGGTCGGCGAGAGTGCGGCGCTTGTTCCAGTAGGCCTCGTCGGCGGCGATCCAGGCCTTGGACGCCTTGGTGACCTGGTTCCAGGCGTCCGCGACCCGGGCGGGGAAGTTCGCCTCGTGGATCAGGCCCAGCTCGCGGGCCGTGTCCTCGTGCACCAGCGTGATCAGCTGCGTCCGTGTCTCGACGGCCCGGACGCGGCGGACCCGGCCGAACAGATGACGGGAGCGCTCCACGTCGGCGACGCCGAGCCAGTCGGTCGGGACCGCGAACACGAAACTCCGGCCCGCGGGCTTCTCGGTGAACTGGGTGCCGTCCGCGGCGCCCTGCGTCCAGCGGTCGGTGGCGGACACGTTGGGCCCCGTGACGTTGCCGGAGGGGGCGACCCTCCCGACGGTCCTCGCGGCCACCGTCGGCGCCACGCCGATGGCTGCGTCGTACCCGCTCACGCGGGACCGGGCCCCGCCCGTGGCCGCCACCTCGCGCTCCGCGATCTCCATCGTGCTCTCCGGCACCACAGCCAGCAGGGTGGCCCCGGCCAGGTCCGGCCGGGAGTGGAGACGGAAGTCGCCGTGCGCGCTCCCCTCCTCGGTCAGGCCGGGGACCGTGTAGCCCTCGGGGGTGGCGCTCTCCGCGAAGAAGGCCGCCAGGGCGGCGTCCCGGGTCGCGTTGTCGAGAGCGAGCGCCGCGGCGGTACCGGTCCGGGTGAGCCCGGTACCGCCGGCCCTCGCCACTGCGGCGTCCAGGCCCTGACCGCTGAGCTCCCGCCGGCCGTCGGCGTGAGGGGCCACGGAAACCCCGTACGCCTCGGCCAGCGCCAGGGTGGCGGCCGCCCGCAGGGTGTCCAGGCCCACGACCCTGCGGACCATCCAGCCGACGGCGGGCGGCCGGAAGGGACCGCGGGTGCCGTCCGGCAGCGCGGTGGACTGCCAGGCTTCGAACGCGGCCTCGGTGGCACCGGGCGCCCACCGGGCGACGGTCCGCGGCGGCCGGGCCACGGCGGGCGGACCGAGCGGGTCGTCCGCCGGCACCGACTGCCGCGCCGGGACGGTCAGGCTGAGCGGTACGTACTCCCGCAGCGTGCCGACCGTGTCCTCCTCGCTGATCGGAGTGCCCCGCCCCGTGTCCAGCTTCAGCCGGAGCCGGTACCCGGTGCGGTACTGGGCGTGGGGTTCGCGGGCGTAGAACCGCTGCGTCCGGGTCTGCGTGCGGGAGAGGCTCCTCGACCTCTGCTCGGAGGTGACGACCGACCCGTCGAACGTCGTGGGAACCGACACCAGTTCGCCCGGCCGCGGCTCCGGCTGCGGCGGGACCGTCACCACGGTCTCGGTGATGCCGACCCCATAAGCCCTCGACCTGCCCGTCGAGCCGCCGCGCGCCTCCGTCACGGCCGCGGTCCGGGTGTCCTCGATGTTCACACCGTGGTCGAGGCCGTCGAAATGCGACTCCTCGGCGACCAGTTCGATCCGCAGGGCGCCCACGCGGCTGCCGAGGCGCACGCCCATGATCCAGCGGCCGACCCGGGTACGCCCCGTGCTGCCACCGGCGGTCATCTGCTCCCGCAGGGCCCGCAGGGCGCGCGGGGTCACCAGGGAGCGCACCCGTTCCCGGTCCGCGTCCGGGACCCCCCAGTCCCGCAACCGCCGGTCGAAGGCGGCCAGCACCTGGGTGACCTCCAGGGAGTTGACGGGGTACGAGCCGAACGGATGGTCGTGCCACCACGTGGCGGTGGTCCACGCGTGCGACGTGTACGGCGGCACCGCGCCGAGGCCGTCCCGCAGCAGCCCGAGCCGGTGGGCCGTCTTCTCCGCGAGGTGGCCGAGGTAGCTGTTCGGGAGGGTGAGCCGGACACCGGCCGGACCGCCGCGGTGGAAGGGCGCGAGCACCGGGCGGAGCAGCCCGCTGATGCGGACGGAGCCTGCGACGTCGTGCCGGGTGTCACCGGTCACCAGGACCTTGTGGCCGCCGTCGTCGGCGTTGGCGTCCCAGGTGACCGTGCGGGTCACGCCGACGGTCTCGGTCCGCGAGCGGCCCCGGCCGTAGCGCAGCCCGTGCGTCGAGGTGAGTTCGGTGCCGCCCGGGTTCGTGCTGTACCTGCCGCCGGCGGTCAGGGCCAGCATGGAGCTGCTGCCCGTGGTGGCCGATCCCGCGATGATCAGGTCGGTGCCGATGGCGAGCTCGGTGCCCATCTTGGCGGGCTTGGAGATCACGCGCAGGTTCTGGACCCGGACCTGGTGCACCATTTCGCCCACGCGGTGCCGCAGCAGGCCCTCCGCGAAGAACACCGACCGGGATCCGACCGGACCGGACGCCTGGTCGAAGCCGCTGGTGAGGGCGTGCGACTGGAAGAGCCGCACCATGGCGTCGTGCGGGACGGCCCCGGTGCGCGTGAAGTGCCAGGCGCCGCCGGACAGCCCTGCCATGAGGTTCTGGGCGGCACGGGCGAGCGCCAGGGGCGAGCCCACGCTGACGGTCTGATGGGCGTGGCCGCCGAACACGTCCCCCTCCCGTGCCTCGCCGTCGGGGGCCGGTAGGCCGTCCAGCAGGGCACGCGCCCGCTCCGCGCTCAGAAGCCGGAAGGAGACGACTGACTCCGCGTCGGGCGCGGGCTGCTCACCCGGCACCGGCTGCTCCTCCGGGGCCGGCTGCTCCTCCGGGGCCGGCTGCTCCTCCGGGGCCGGCTGCTCCTCCGGGGCCGGCTGCTCCTCCGGGGCCGGCTGTTCACCCGGCGCTGGCTCCTCGATCAGGGCCGGCTCCCCGACCAGGGCCGACTCCTCACCCGGCACCGGCTGCTCGACCGGGGCCAGCTCCTCACCCGGCGCTGGCTCCTCGACCAGGGCCGACTCCCCGACCAGCGCCGACTCCTCACCCGGCACCGGCTGCTCGACCGGGGCCAGCTCCTCACCTGGGGCTGGCTCCTCGACCGTTACCGGCTGCTCCTCCGGCACCTGCTCCTCACCCAGCACCTGCTCCTCACCCAGCACCTGCTCCTCGACCGGTACCGGCTGCTCGACCGGGACCGGCTGCTCGTCCGGTGCGGGGCGCGTGTCGCCCTGCGACGAGTCGGCTTCGGGCGTTGACCGCGGGTCCGGCAGGCCGGCCGCCTCCACCTCCCTCTCCGCCTCCGGTGCCGTCCGGTCACCCGGTTCGGCATCGGGAGCCGGGATCGTGTGCTCGTCCGGTACGGCCAGTACGACGCGGCCGGTGAACGGCGTACGCGCCTCGCCCCCGATCAGGTCATGGCTCTCCTGGGGCAGCGCTCCGAGCCCGCCGAGCGACAGCGCTCTCGGCACCGACCGGTAGCGGGCGAAGCCCTCGATGGCTGCCGTCAGGCTCAGCCGGTAGCTGTGCAGGTGGGACGGGCGGGCACTGGCGGCCAGGGGTTCGAAGGACACGCTCGCCCCGTACTGCGTGCCGTGGCCCCGACTGCGCGCCCACATCGCGCGGCCCGAGACGACGGCGTGGTCCGTGACACCGCCCCGCGCCTCCAGGCCCCAGCTCGTGGTGTCGTTCACCGCGGAGGAGCCGTCCAGCCGCTCCGTGCCCGGGGCGCTGGCCCGCAGGATCAGGTCGTTCTGGGTTCCCTCGTAGCGACGCCGCGTCAGCTCGCCGCTGACGCGAAGGGTGAGCTGCGAACGTGTCCAGGTGGCCCGCGGAACGTCCAGGGAGACGGACAGCCCGGTGGTGGTGATCACCTCCAGGTTGCCGGCGACGCTGTGGTGGGACAGGGCGTTGTACACCCGCAGGGTGTTCTCCAGCGCCATGGCGAAGTGCTCCCGGTCGCGCCAGTGGGCATCGGCCGGATCGGTGAACTCCGCCAGCGGCGCCAGGACGCCCGGGTACCGCTGGGCGGCGGCGCGGACCACCTGGTCGGTGAAGGTTCCCAGCCAGCCCCTCGACGCGCCGGCCGGTGTCTCACCGTCCTCCCAGCGGAACTCCTCGGCCCGGTACATGCCCAGCAGGGCGGGGCGGTCGTCGGTCAGGTACGCCGGGGGAGGTGGCACGTTGCCGTGCCGGGCGCGCAGGGTGGTGCCGTCGTCCCAGCCGGCCAGCCGGCGGGCCTCGGTGTGGGTCATCCGGTCCAGACTCCAGGTCTCGAACCGGATGACCTCCTCGCTGCCGCTGCGGCGCACATGGACGGTCTTGCGGACCTGGTACAGGACGGTGGGCACGTTCTTCGCCCGGCCGACGACCTTGCGGGCGCCGGAGCCGCCGAACGCACTGCTGTGGGTGACCGTGCGCTCCCGGCCCAGGACGCCGCCGACCAGGGACTTGCCGAGGATCCCCAGATCCGCGCTGGGGCCGGCGGTGACCTCGACGCCCAGAGAGGAGGAGCGGGAGTACGTCCGTTCGTTCCTGCCCGTCTGCTGGATCGTGTGCCGCATCTCGACGGCCTGGCTCTCGGTGAGCAGGACGGCCTCCCCGGGCACCACCCGGTCCACGACGAACGCGCCGAGCGGCGCCCCGTCCTCGTCGTACAGCACCTGCGTGGTGACGCCGCCCCTGGCCAGCCGGTCGGCGGCCCGATGGAAGTGCTCCGCGCCGAAGAAGGCGGAGAGGTAGGCGTGGGCCTCGGTGCCGGGCCCGGCACCGACCTGGGTCGCCAGCCGGTCCCGCAGACCCCTGAGCGGTCCGTAGCCCTCGGTGTGCACCAGCCGGTAGTCGGCGTGCGCGTCCAGCGTCATCCGCCTCGGCACCCGCCCCGGTTCGGCCGGAGAGGTGGCGCTGTCGGCGAGCCGCACGGTCAGTCCGTTGCGCACCGAGAAGGCGAAGCCGGGCCCGGCCGCCGGAGAGGCTCCGGCGGCCGGGCCGACGACGGTGACCTCGTACCGCACGTCGTCCAGGTGCAGGTGCGAGCTCTCCGCCGCCCGGCTCTCCACCTGGCTCAGCGTCTGGTCCTGTACGGCGTGCTCGTGGGACTCGGCGACGCCCACGGAGAAGGTGACGCGGCCGAACCCGGCCGTCCCCGACGGGGGGCCGACCGTGAGTCCCAGCCCGGCCTTCGCCCTGGTGCCCCCCACGCCGGCCCGGCCGTCGCCGACCTGGCTGCGGTGGGCGGCGTCGATCTTGACGGGGGTGGGATGGACGTCGGTGAACCGCTCCCAGTTGCCGTGCGGACGGGTGACCACCCGCAGCGACCTCCCCGCCGGATCTCCGAAGGACGGGGACTCGTATCCGTCGCCGGTGAAGACCTGGGGTGTGGTGCCCAGCGCCCGGCGCAGGTCGTCGAGCGCCTCGTCCAGGCCGGGCTCGGCGGGCCGGCCGCCGAGCCGCGCGGTGATCTCCGCCACCACCAGGTCGGCGCCGCGCAGGGCGACCCGGCTGTGGCCGTAGCTGCGGGACCGGTCGCCCCCGGTGGCGTACCCGGACGTCAGGTACCCGGGGAGCCGGCTGCCGTCGGCGAAGACCACCGGCCCGGCCTCCTCGGCGGGCGCCGGCATCGTGCGGTCCACCCGGGGCGGGCGGTGCGTGTCGAGCTGCGTCTCGATACGGGAGGGGCCCGAAGTCCGCTCCCGGGGGGCGGCGTCCCGGCCCGCCGGTTCCGGCCCGCTGGTGGTACCGCCGGCTTCCGGCCGCTCCTCGTCTCCTTCGGGCTCGGGCGCCGGGCCGTCCTCCCGCAGGGGGCTTACCGGGTCCCCCGGGCGCGGGGAGGAGGCGGGCGTGTCGGTGGGCGCCAGGTCCGCACTGCCGGGCCGCTCCGCGGAGTCCGCGGGAGCCTGCGGCCCGGGTGCCGGGCCGTCCTGCGGCCGGACGTCCGCCGTGCCGGTGGGGGACGGGAGGGGATCGGCCGGGTCGGCCGGGCCGGGCGTCGCACCGTCCTCGATCAGGGCGTCTGTCGTGCTTACGGAGGGCTGGGGTGCGGCGTGCGACGGCGCCGGAGCCGTTTCCCGTGCGCGCAGGCGCCCGGGGTCCGCCGATCCGGCGGTGCTCTTCGTCGCCGGCGAGTACCGGGCGAAGCGCCGGCCCCCCGCTTCCGGCTCGGCGTGGTCCGGTTCCTCGTCGGAGGCGTCCGAGTCCAGGGACCACCGGCCGCCGTCCGGCTGGTGGGCGTCGGCCATGTGCCGTTCCCACTCCCGCGACGCGAGGGAGTCGGAGAGGCGCTCCGCGTCGTCTCCGGAGTCCGGCTCGGCGACGCGTCGGCCACCGGGCGGGGTGAGGTGGTCGGGAACGAGCCCGGGGACGGCGTACAGGTCGTCGATGTTTCCCTCCAGAGCGGCCGCCTCCTCGGGGGTGGAGACGTCGGCCAGCTGGCTGGCGCGCATGACCTCGTAGAGGGAGTGGTCCCGGCCGGGGAGCATCCAGCCGAGCAACGCCTTGCGGAAGTCGAAGACGTCCGCGTCGCGCACCCTGAGCCACTGGAAGTCACGCATCATCCGCAGGGTCGTTCCGGAGACTCCGGACACCAGCGGTATCCCCTCGTCGGCGTGCCGCTCCCGGTACCAGGACGACCGCTCGTCCAGGTCGTACCGGGCCAGCCCGCTGATCCAGCCCAGGGGGAACTCGGGCCCCTGCTCGTCCTCGGAGACCAGATCGGCCCCCCGCAGGCCGCCCACCCTCTTGGTGCTGCGCACGACGGCGAAGACCCGCTCGACCGGGCCGCGTGCCGGACCGTCGGCAGAGGAACCGCGCCTGACCTCCACCCTGACCACACCGGGTTCGTCGAGGAGGTGCGCGACAAGGGGATCGCCGCTCTCCTGGTCGAACCGCAGGCTCTGCAGCGGGATGTCCCTGATGTCGAAACCGACCAGGGTCAGCGGCCGCTCGTGGCGCCACAGGAAATCAAGCTCACGGTCGGTGAGCGGCATGCCCAGACGCTGGTAGTCCCGCGGTGTCATCGTCAGCGGTCCCGGTTCCCCGGGGTCCGGCCGCCGGACCCGCGCCTGGAGGCTGCGGGCGACCTCCAGCGGGTCCTTGGCGGTGCCCCGCGGATTGAAGGCCGCGAGGTTTCCCAGGGCGAAGGGCGCCCGGTCGAACAGGGCGGCCTGGCCGCTGATCTCGTGATCGTCGAGGACCGCCTGCCGGAGCGCCGGGCGGCGCTCACCGTGCAGGAAGTCCGCGTAGGCGGCCAGCGACGCTCCGTCGAGTCCCATGTCCCGGGCACGCGTGCGGACGGCGTGAGAGGGATCGCCGCTGCCGGCGGACCAGGAACCCAGGATCTGTTCCAGGACGTGGGTCATGGACGGGGTCAAGCCGTCCCCTTCGTACCGCGCCTTCTTCCCCACGGCGTTGAAGAAGGCCGTCATCGTCTCGTCGACGGTGCCGTCCTCGAGGAGCATGTCGAGCCACTCGGTGCTGGAGTACTCCTCGTCGTTCCGCGTCGCCGGGCTGGGCCCGACCTGCCCGTGGGCGGTGGGGTCGGTGCTCATGAACGCGGCGTCGACGAACTCCGGCGAGTAGTGCGGGTAGGCGGCACGCAGCACCTCACGCAGGCGCTGCACGGCCGCGCGGGCTGCGTGGAGCGCGGCGGGGTCGGAGTGGTAGTGGGCGCCGAGCTCGGCCTCGAACCGGGCCCGCGCCTGGACGGGATCCTCGGCGTGGTCGCCCGTGTCCGCGGTTTCCGCGGCAGGGGCGGCACTCGACTCGGCCGACGCGGGAGACCGCTGTTGCGTGGCGCTTCGCAGACCGGACTCAGCGGTGTCGTCGCCCCAGCCCTCGTCCGACAGGTCGGGCGCCGTCGGCACACCCCCCTCGACAGCCCGCACAGGACCGAACGGCAGAGACACACCACCCCAGCCCTCGTCCGACAGATCCGGCGCCGTCGGCACACCCCCCTCGACAGCCCGCACAGGACCGAACGGCAGGGACGGACCGCCCCCGGTGTCGCCCGGCAGGTCGGCTTCCTCCGGCGGGGCCGACACGGCAGGTCGCGTGACGCGCGAGGACCAGTCACCGCTGTCCGAGGGATCGGGTTCACGCAGTGTGGTGGGCCGGCCGAAGGGGTCGGCCAGGGCGAGACGGTCGACGGCCCGGCGCAGGGCCTGGAATCCGTCTTGCGGGGCTGTGCCGGCGGGCATCCGCCAGGCGTGGGCGGGCGGCGTCCAGCCGTTCACCAGCCTCGCGGCCAAGGCGCGCAGCTCGACGACCCCCGGGACCAGACCGCTGATCCCGGCGATCATCCTGCTCCGGTCGTTCCCGGTCACGGACAGCACGGGTGCCCGCTCGTCGCCGTCGGCGCGCACCAGCGACAGCCCGACCAGGGTGCCGTCCACGCGTATCCCGGTCAGCTGCGGGGTGAGGGAGGCGGTCAGCAGGTTCCCGGCCCGGTGGAAGTTCTCCTCCATCTGTGCCGGGTCGGTTCCGGGACCGGGGTCCAGACGGACTCTCATCGTCAGCTCGATGCCCCGCTGCCCGCCTTCGAACAGCACATGCCGGACGTCCAGGAGGACGGCCCGGCCGCCCCGGTCGACCGTCTCCGGCGGGACCGTCACCTCGCCGACCGGTCCGGACCGGGGCCAGCTGGTGTGCGGCTGGACAAAGGTGGGGCGGAAGGCGAGGTGACGGCCGTCGCGTACCAGGCCCTCGATGCGGACGTCCTCGGCCGTGCCGACCCAGTGGTACGTGCCGCGGTCGTCGACCGGTCTGACCATGCGGGCCGCGACGGCAAGGGCGTGCGCGTGCTCGACGTTTTCCAGCAGCCGGGCCGGCCCCCACTCGCGGGGGAACATCACATGCCGGTCGCCGTCGACGTGTTCGCGCCAGCCGAAGGGCAGGACCAAGCGGTCCTCGCCCACCGGAAGCGCGGGATCGAGGAAGAGGACCCTGGCGTCGTACGTGCCGTTGTGGTGCTCCCGAAGGGGGTGGAACCGCAGACCGTGGAACCTGTCCTGCTCGTCGCGTCCCACCGTGGGTTCGTGGTGGGCTCCGGTGCGGGTACGACGGTCGCCGTAGCGGACCAGGTCCTCCACGCGCCGGCCGAAGGCCGGACCACTGTGGGGGTGGGCGGGTGGTGCCGGAGGGGCGGCGTGGGGCGGGACGGACATGCGGGTCTGATCCTCGCTGGGGCGGAAGCCGGTGAAGACGCCGTGTGAGACCTCTCCCTCGATCCGGACGCCGGCGTACTCGCCGGTCCACGTGTGAACACCGGGCCGGCCGGGCACGCGCTCGACGGCGCCTTCCCGCAGAGCGTGCAGGTAGGACTGTTCGGCGGCGTAGACGGCGTCGTCCTCGGTCCAGTGGGCCGGGAACATCATCAGCCCCTTCTCCGGCCGCGCGGGCAGCAGGAGATCGCCTGCGGCGGAGTCCGGGGTGCCGTCCCGCGGCGTTCGCCGGTGCATGTCCGGGTAGACGGCGCGGTAGGTCCCGTTGGGGTTGACCGTGCCCTCCAGTGCCACGGGCCGGGGACGGTCCGAGCCGGGCGGGGGCGTCACCCGTCCGCCGCCACCGGTGCGGGCCTCGCCGTACAGCACCGACCTGCGCACGTCCAGCGCGAAGTCGGCGCGGCCGGGCAGTCCGTCCACGCCCGGGCGCGGCGCGTCCTCGCCGGCGAAGGCCCCCTCGTGCGCGGTCCGGCGGCCGGCCGTCTTCAGGGCGGCCTCGATCCACACACCCAGCTGACGCAGATTCCGGGGAGGAATCCGCATGCGGCCCGGGTCCACGCCGGAGACGTGGTCGTTGTCCACATCGGGGCGGCCTCGGCCGTCCCGGAGCGAAGGGCCCATCAGCCCCTCGTCCTCGTACACGGCGCGCCACCCGTTGGCTTTGCCCTCGCGGTACTCGTCGTCCAGGCCCAGCAGGTGCCCCACCTCGTGCGCCAGCACGTGGGACGGTGCGTCGGTTCCCCAGTTGACGTGGTTCGACCGCGGGAAGTCGGCACGCACGGTCACGGTGTGGTGGGCGGAACCGGGGTCTGCGACGAACTGCAGGTCGACCCCGAAGAGGTCCCCGTTGGGCAGCCGGTGGCCGGTGTTCCACCTGTCGGCGATGCCCTTCCGAGCGCGCTGCCGCAGTTCGGCGATCACCTCCTGGGGGAGCTGCTCCCGCGGCACCTGGTCGAGGAACACGCGGACCACCGCGCGCGAGGCGAACTCACCCGAGGGCAGCCGGTAGCGCCGCGCCTCGAAGTTCCGGATGCCGAGGGCTCCCCCCGAGGGCCTGCCGACCCACTGGCGCGGCGCCTCGACCCAGCGACGCCCCTCCCCGGGAGTGTCGACCCACTCTCCGCCCGGCTTCGGCCGGACCGGGGCGCGGCCGATCTCCACCGCGTCCGGGGGGACATCGATCACGGTGGCGTCGTCCGGCTCTGCCGAGTCCGGCACGCCGGGTACATCCGTTGCCTCAGGTGCGTCCGGTGCGCCGGGTGTCTCCGGCACGTCCGGGGAGACATCGGCCTGCCGCGTGGGCTGCGCGTCTTCGGTCGGGGGCGCACCGAAGTCGTCGCCCGTACCGGCCGGTTCGCCGTCACCGGCCGGGTCGGGGGGCGGGGCGCTCGGGCCGGTGCCGGCCGTCCCCGGGCCGGGCCGGGAGGCGTCCGCGGTCACGTGGTGGTCGATCGATCGCATTCCCTCCACCGCGGGTTCCCCGGCCGGGGCGCCGGCCGGGGAACCGGCCGTGGTGGGGCCGGTCGGGGCGGGGGAAGCGGACAGGTCCGCGGTGGGAGCAGCCACCGTCCCCGGCGCCTGGGCGGGTGTGTGCACCGCCGGCTCCGGCCGGGTGTCCGTCCCCGCTGACTCCTCACTCTGCCCGCGGGTGCCCGCGGGCCGTGGCGGAACTCCCCTGCGCAGCCAGTCCACGACGAGCTGCCATACCCGTCCGGCCCATGCGCCGAGGGTGGTGACGCCGTCCCAGATGCGTCTCAGCAACGCAGCGATGCCACCGGGCGTCGCTTCGGGCTCCCGGCGCTCTCCGGCATCCGAGGGGTCGGGCTCCCGCCACTCTCCGGCATCCGAGGGGTCGGGCTCCCGCCACTCTCCGGCATCCGCGGGGTCGGGTTCGCGGAGCGTGGTCGGCTCGGCGAACTCCGGCACGCGCAGGGCGCGCTGGATGGCCTCCTGTCCCTGTTCGGGGTCGGCGTCCGCGGGCGGCCGCCACGCGTCGGCATCCGGCATGGGCGTGCTCAGCAGTCGGGGAAGGTCCCGGAAGGCGTCGCCGTCCGGGGTCACGCCCAGCAGGGCGGGCAACTGCCGGGCGATCGCCTCGGTGTCCCCGCGCGCGACGTTGAACCAGAGGTGCGGCCTTGCCGGGTCCTCGGCGGTACTCACCGTCCCCAGGAGATTCCCGTTGGGGAACGAGGCCGCCCTGAGGTCGTAGTGCGCGGTCTGAAGGCCGTCGGCACGGGCCAGCGAGACACGGACCAGCGGTGCCCCGTCCGCCCTCTCGACGGTGCTGTAGGCCAGGGCCGCCGTGCGCACGCCCTCCCAGAGACCGCTCACGAGGTCTTCGGACCCGGGATCGGTTACCGGGTGGATCAGCACAGTGAGGTCGAGGCCCCACTGCCCGCCTGCGAACAGCACGTGCCGGACGTCGAAGCGGAACTCGCGGCCCTTGCGGGTGAACGAGGCCGGCACCGGAGCCGTCGAGCCGATCGGCTTCTCGTGCGCGGGCCATCGCACATGGGGCTGCGCCAGGGTGGGGCGGTACGCGACATGCTGGCCGTCGCGGACCAGACCCTCGATGCGGACCCGTGCCGCCTCGCCGACCCAGTGCCAGGTGCGGGTGCGGTCGGCGAGCTCCCTGACCGCACCCTGCTGCACCGCCCGGCCGTGAGCCGTCTCCACGGCATCCAGCACGTCGCCGGGGTACCACTCGGCGGGGAACATGACGTGTTCGGCACCGTCCCGGTGCGGACGCCAGTCGGTCGGCGAGACCGGCTCCGCGGAGTTGGCGCGCAGCGCAGGATCGAGGAACCGCACGTCGGCCCGGTAGGTGCCGTTGTCGTGCCGGACGCCGGGCGTGATGCTCAGACCGTGGTGACGCTCCTCGCCCGGCGCGGGCGCGTGGTGGGCGCCGCTGCGGGTGCGCCGGTCGCCGTACCTCGCCACGTCCTCGACGCGGCGGCCGAAGCCGGGGACGGCGTGCTGGTCCGGTGGCAGCGCGGGCAGCGGTGCGTAGGCGGGGGCCACCAGGTCGCGGGGCGGCGGACCGGCCGGCAGGGGCGATTCGGCGTCGGTCTGGTCGTCCGAGGGACGGAACCAGGTGAAGTCGCCGTGCCGCAGACCTCCGACGATCCGTACCCCGGCGTACACGCCCTCCCACGTGTAGGAGCCCTCTCTCCCGTCCAGCGGCACGGTCTCCTCGATCACCGTCCCGTTGTGCACGCCGTCCCACAGGTAGACGCCGTACGTGCCCGTGGCCGGGACGACCTTCCCCTCGCGCAGGGCGTCCAGGTACGCCTGCTCGGCTGCGTAGACGGCGTCGTCCTCGGTCCAGTGAGCGGGGAACATCATCTGTCCCCGGGTCCTGCCGTGGAGGTCACCGGCGAGCGGATGGGACCGCTCCGCCGGCGTGGGACCCGGGGTCCGGCCGTCGGCAGCCGGGTACACGGCCCGGTAGGTGCCGTTGGCTCCGGTCGGTCCCAGTGCGACCGGGCGGGGGCGGTCCGACATGCCGCCGGGCGGCAGGTGGCCGCCGGCCCCGGTGCGTGCGTCCCCGTACAGCACGGTCCGCCGGAGCTCCAGGGGGAAGTGCGCGCGGGCGGGCAGGCCGTCCTCCCGCGCCGGGACGTTGCTGGGGAAGGCCACTTCGCCGTCGGCTCCGAACTCCACCGGGCCCAGCGCCCTGTCGACGGCGGCGCCCAGTTGCCGCAGATGGCGGGGCGGAACCCACATCCGGCTCGGGGCGGCGGACTCGAAGGGGACGCCGCTCTCCAGCCTCGGGCGCCCTCTGCGGTCCACCGTGTAGCCGGCCATGGCCGGCTCGTCGGTGTAGACGGCCCGGTCGCCGGCCTCGGGTGCGTCCCGGTACTCGTCGTCCAGGCCCAGCAGGTGTCCCACCTCGTGGCCCAGAATCTCCTCTTGCGTGTCGACCGACCAGTTCCTGTGGTCGGCACGGCCCATGGCGTCATGCACGACCACGCGGTGGTGGGCGGCTTCGGGATCCTCCACGAACTCCAGGTCCACCCTGAGCAGGTCACCACTGGGCAGGCGCGATCCGGCGTTGTACCGGCCGTCGACTCCGCTCTGGGCACGCCGGCGCAGCTCGCTCAGCTGCTCGGGGGCGAAAGACGTCTCCTGAGCCGGCACCAGCGCCACCCGGACCAGCACACGGCTGAGGAACTCTCCCGCCGGCGACCGGTACCGCCGTACCTCGAAGCGCCTGGTTTCCAGCAGACCCCCCCGTGCGCCGACCCAGGGCCGGGTACTGCGACTGATCCGTCCGACCTCGCCACGGGCGACCTCCACCGCACGGTCGAGGTCGAACCGGGAGCCGCCCGCCGCGGGCGTGACGGTGCGCTGCACCGTGGAGGCCTCCTGTCCGAACGCCACCACGCCGGACGGGTCCGACGGGTCCGACAGGTCCTCGGGCAGCTGCCGGGGCTGCTCCCCCTCGTCGCGCGGACCGTTCCGGCCCGGTGCGCCCCCTGCGGGGGCCGAGCGCACGCCGGCGTGCGGATACCCGTCCGCGTCGAGGCGGGGCACCTCCCCGTCGGGGGCCGTGCCACGGTCGCCCGGCCCGGTGTGCTCCGGCTCGCCCTCGTCCCGCGGTGCGGGATGCGACGGCCAGTCACCCCGCTCCGAGGGATCGGGTTCACGCAGGGTGGTGGGACGGCCGAAGGGGTCGGCCAGGTCGAGCGCGCGGCGCAGTTCCTCCTGTCCGCGTTCCGGATCGGTGTCGGCCGGCGGCCGCCACCCGTCGGCGCCCGGTGCCCCGTTGTCCCGCAGGCCGAGTACGGTTTCCCGCAGGACGTCCGAGGTCGGTACGAGCTCCATGAGCGCCTGCGGCAGGCTGTCCAGGTCCTCGGGACCGACCGGCAGCACGTGGTGTGCCTCCTCGGCACGGTCGACACGGACGAGGGCGAGCCGCAGCAGCGGGCCGTCGCTCCCCGCCCGCTGCCACGACCGGGCGTAGGCGGAGACCGTCGACCTCCGCAACCCGTCGAAGTGGGAGTCCAGCTGAGCGGTGTCGGTGCCGGGCTCGGAGGCCAGGTGGAACCGGATCACCAGCTCGATGCCCTGCTGCCCGCCCGGGAACAGCACGTGCCGGACGTCGAGCGGGAGGGACCGCCCGTCACCGGACACCGAAACGGCTTCCACTGCCTCGCCGACGGGCCCGAGAACGGGCCAGCGCCGGTACGGCTGCACCGCGGTGGGCCGGAAGACGAGATGCCGGCCGTCCCGCACCAGGCCCTCGATCCGCACGCCGCGGGCCGTGCCGCCCCAGTGGGAGGTGCCGCGGTCGTCGACCGGCCTCGTCATGCCCCGCGCCACGGCCGCCTCGTGGGCGGCCGCGACGGCGTCCAGCACCTCGTGCGGCGCCCAGTCGGCGGGGAACATCACGTGCTGGTCGCCGTCGCGGTGCGGGCGCCAGTTGCGCGTGCGCGTCACGCCCTCGACGTCCTGGGGGGACACGGCGGGGTCGAGGAACCGGACGTCGGCGTGGTAGGTCCCGTTGTCGTTCGCCTGGCCGGGGTTGATCAGCAGGCCGTACTGGATCTCGTCGCCCCGGGGCGCGTGGTGGGCGCCGCTGAGGGTGCGGCGGTCGCCGTAGCGGACCAGGTCCTCGACCCGCTGCCCGAAGACGGGGCCGTTCTGCGGCGTACCGAGCGGCACCGGCGGCGCGTAGGCCGGGGCTGAGCTGCCGGGCTGGTCGTCACTGGGCCGGAAACCGGTGAAGACGCCCCCGACGACTTCCCCCTCGATCCGCACGCCCGCGTACTCACCGGTCCACACCTGGGTGGCGCCACGGTCCCGGGCGGGGCGGACGGCCCCCTCCCGCAGGGCGTGGAGGTACGCCTGCTCGGCCGCGTAGACCGCGTCCTCCTCCGTCCAGTGCGCGGGGAACATCATCAGACCGCGCTCCCGGTGGCCCCCGGTCAGGTCACCGATGCCGGAAAGCCGGCCGTCCTCGGCACCCGAGGGCCCGTCCCACGGGTACTCGGCCCGGTAGGTGCCGTTGGGACGGGTGGTGCCGTCCAGCACCAGAGGCCTCGGGCGGGACGAGGCGGCCCCCGGTGCCAGACGGCCACCGCGCCCGGGCCGCGCCTCCCCGTGCAGCACCGCGCGCAGGACCTCCAGCGAGAACCGCGCCCGGGCCGGTGGCGCAGCGGGCCGGAGCAGGTCCCTGTCCTGGTCCGCCCTGTTCCGGGCCGCCCCTTCCCCCGCCCTGCTCTCCGCCCCGTTCCCCTCGCTCTGCCGGCTCCGCTGGTTCTCCTGGCTCCGCTGGTCCTGCCGGCTCTCCGCCTCTCCCTGATCCGCCGCGCCCGGAACCGCGCCGCCGTGGCCGGCCGTGCCCGGCGTCGCGTCGTCCCCGGCCGCCCGCTCCCGGGCCTGCTCGATGCCGGCGCCCAGCTGGCGCAGATGACGGGGAGGGATCCGCAGCTCGCCCACGCCCGCGTGCGGGGCGTCGGACACGTGGTCGCTGTCCACCAGGAAACGGCCCGTGGGGTCGATGTGGCTCGCCCCCATCAGCGTCCGGTCCAGGTACACGGCGCGCCGACCGTACTCGTCGCCCTCGCGGTACTCGTCCTCGAGGCCCAGCAGGTGCCCCACCTCGTGGGCGATGGTGTGAGGCTCGGTGTTCGTCCCCCACTCCTCGTGGTTGGCGCGCTCGACGCGGTCGTACACGGTGACCGTGTGATGGGCGGTGCCGGGGTCGGTGACGAACTCGAGGTCCAGCCGGAAGACGTCTCCGTCGGGCAGCCGGTGGCCGGTGTTCCACACCGCGTCGACGCCTTCCCGGGCCGACTTCTGCAGACGTGCCACCTGCTCGTCGGAGACGAAGACGGACCTTCCGAAGTCCCGCTCCAGATGCACGCGGACCACCGCGCTGGTCGCGAACTCCCCCGAGGGCAGCCGGTACCGGCGTGCCTCGAACCTCCTGATGTCGAGTGCGCCACCGAGCGCGCCCACCCAGCGAACCGGTGTCCCGCCCTCCCGGGTGGTCCGGTCCAAGGGCAGCACCTCGAAGCGCGCCACCTCCTGCGCCCCGGCCGTCTCCCGTCTGAGCACCCAGTCCCCGGCGGCTCCCATGCGAAGCAGGGACCGCTCGCGAGCCGTCCCGGTACGGTCCGCGACCGGCCCGTCGGGTTCGCCACCGGACGGCGCTGCCCGCAGGCCCTCCCGGGAACCCGCCACCGGACTCCCCCGGCGGCCCGGATCCGCGGGCTCCCGCGGCGGACCGGCGTCGCCCGGAGGGAGCGTCTCGCCGCCGGAGGCCGCCTCGGAGACCGGCGGGACGTCGCCGGACCCGGTCGCGGTCCCCGGGTCCGGCGGTGTCAGCCCGGCGGGGACCACCCCGGGCATCGTGTAGAGGCCGGTGACGCCCTGGCTCAGCGCCGCCTCCTCCTGCGGCGAGCCGACGTCGGCCAGGTGCGAGGCGCGCACGATCTCGAACAGCGAGTGGTCCTGGCCGGGGAGCATCCAGCCCATCAGGGCCTTGCGGAAGTCGACGGCGTTCGCGTTCCGGACGCCCAGCCACTGGAAGGCCCTGAGCATGCGCAGCGTCGTGCCGGAGACTCCGGCGACCAGCGGCATCCCGTGCTGGACGTGCCAGCGCCGGTACCACGGGGACCGCTCGTCGAGACTCCAGTAGGCGATCCCCTCGACCCAGCTCAGGGGCAGTTCCGGCCCCTGCTCGGTGTCGTCCCTCAGATCACCGGCGCGGCGTGCGTCGGCCGCGACGGGGGTCCGTACGACGGCGAAGACCCGCTCCACGTCAGGACGCGGCCGCGTCGGAGATACGCCCGGACCGTGTTCCGCCGGCGTGTCCGCCGGCGCGGCGGCCCGCTGGATCTCGACGGCGGACACGTTCGGGCGGGACAGGATCTCGGTGACGTCGGGGTCGCCCGTCTCGTCGAGCGGAAGGGTGTCGAGCGGGATCTCCTCGATCTCGAAGCCGACCAGCGACAACGGCCGTTCGTGCCGGCTCAGGAAGGTCCGTTCGCCGTCCGTCAGGCCGGCGCCGAGGTAGGTGTAGTCGCGGGGCGACTTCTTCGACGGTCCGGTCTCCCGCTCCGCGGCCGGCCGCGGGACACGCGACAGCTGACTCCGGACGATCTCCCAGGGGTCCTTGACCGCACCCGTCGTGCTGTGGGCGGCGAGACTTCCCAGGGCGAAGGGGTCCGAGACGTCGAAGAGGTACGCCTGGGCGCGGAGTTCGGGGTCCGCCTCGATCTCCCTCCGGAGCCCGTCCCGGGCACCGCCGTGCAGGAAGTCGGCATAGGTCTTCAGTGCGGCACGGTCGAGACCCAGCTGCCCGGCCAGCGGCATGCCGGTGCCGGCGGTGGAACCGTCACCGGGATCCAGTACGGAGCGCAGCACGGAGGTCAGCGAAGGAACCTCGGCGTCCCCCTCATACAGCGCCTTCTTCCCGGCGGCGTTGAAGAACGCCGTCATCAGCTCGCGCACCGATCCGCCGGCGAGCAGACGGTCGAGCGCCTCGGTGCTGGAGAGAACCGGGTCGAGAGCCGTCTGGCCCGCACTGGTCGGATCGGTCGTGAAGAACGAGGCGTCGACGACCTCGGCGCTGTGGCCGGGAGGCGGGTAGGCGGCGTGCAGCACCTCGCGCAGCCGCACGACGGCCGAGCGTGCGGCCTCGAGTGCCGCCGGATCGGCATGGTGGTGGGCGCCGACACGCTGTTCGAACTCGGTTCTGGCGCGCGTGAGGTCGGCCGGAGGCCCGGCCGCGGTGGCGCTCTCCAGCCCGTCCCGGGCGGCGTCCGCCGGCGCGGACCCGTCGCCCCGGTCCGCTGCGGGAGCGGCGGTGTCACCGTCCTGCTCGTGCTGACCGTCCTGCTCGCCCTCCCCGTCCTGCCCGTACGCCGGTCGGGTGCTGTCCTCGGCGGTCGGGTAGTCGACCGCGGGCGCCGTGTCGGAGTCGACCTCCATGTCGTCCGCGTCGGCAAAGCCCTCCTCGTCGGACGATGTGTCCGTGGCCACGGAGCTCTCACCGTCGGAGCCGTCCATCTCCAACAGCCTCGAGAGCTGGGCGAGGTAGTCCGGAGCGAGGGCGCCGCCGTCCCCGTCGGTGCCGCCCGTGACCGGGTTCGCGTCCATACCGAGCAGCGTGGAGAGCATGGCGAGGTCGTCCGGATCGAACGTGACCGGGTTCGCGTCCATACCGAGCAGCGTGGAGAGCATGGCGAGGTCGTCCGGATCGAACGTGCCGTCGACCCAGTCGATGTCGCCCGTGGCCTCGTTCAGGGTCCCGGTGCGGTGCTCGACCCGGTCGTAGACACTGGTGACCGCCTCCGGGTTGACCCTGCCGACGAAGAGGGCCTCCTGTTCCCCGGGCCGGGGGTGTGTCCAGTCGGCGGGCAGGTGGCCGGCCCGCCGGGCCCGTTCCATCGTGGCGGCGACGTCCACCACGGCGCGGTACGCGTTCAGGGAAGGGTCGATCCGGTAGCGGTAACGACCGGCTCTCGGGAGACGGGCGTCCCGCGTGGTGGAGACGTACGGTCCGGGAAGACCGCCCGCTTCCACCCAGTCCCTCAGCCGGACGAAACTGTTGGGGGCATCCGGTTCGAGCCCTTCGGTGAAGACGTCCGCGGGGTTCGCGTCGGAGAACCGGTAGAGCGGCTGAGCCTCGACGGTCGCCACCACATGCGGACGGTCGTCCGGGTGTACCTGCGCCAGGTTGCCGGAGACCCAGTGGACACGCCTCTCGCCGGGATGCCAGAAACCCGTGCGCTCTTCCTCGCTGTCGTAGACACTGACGACGGCCGCGGGGTGGATGGAGCCGGTGAAAGCGACCTCCTGCTCGATGGGGAACGGGGAATCGGAGGTGATCAGCCCCTGCTCGAGCAACCGGTTGAGGGTCGCGTCCACGTCGATTCCCTCGCTGTCGCGGGGATCCAGGGGCGGGGATATCTCGTAGCGGTAGCGCCTTTGGAGGTACCACAGTTCGGGATCGCGGGTGGTGGAGACGAACGGCGCCTCGTCGGGGTTGTCGTCCGCCCACTCCCACAGTCCGACGACGCTGTCCGGGGAGTCCGCGGTGAACCCGGTACGGAAGATCCGCTCGGGCCGCTTGTTCGAGAACCGCCACACCCTCTCCTCCCGGACCACGACCAGGTGGTCGCGCTCGTCCGGGTGCACCCTGTTCGTGTCCACGGGGGGCGCCGTGTCGACGGTGTCCTCCTCGGCGGACACGGCGCCCTCTCCGGCGTCGGACTCGGTGCGCGGGGCGGACTCGGTGGCGGTGTCGGGGGCCGTGGTGTGGTGGAGGTAGGGGGTCAGGACGTCGGCGATCTGCCTCAGGTGGTCGGTGGTGAGGACGAAGTTCTGTCGTGCGGGGTCGGTGAAGCGGCCCATGAGGCTGGACTCACCGTGGGCGAGCTGCTGTTCGCCGCGGCCGCCGGGGGTGAGCAGGACCCGCGGGTCGGGGGTGTCGTCGATGACGCCGAGGCCGTGGACGATCTCGTGGACGTAGGCGGCCGGGTGGACGCCGGTGTACCAGGCGTTCTGCACCATGGACCGCCCGCGGCCGGGCAGGCCGTCATGGACGGTGACGACGGAGTCGGCGTCGGCGGGGGCGTCGACGAAGCGCACGTCGACGCGCAGCAGCGGACCCGGCAGGGACGGGCCGGTGACCTGGTCGGGCTGAAGCGCCGGCAGACGGTATCCGCGCCGGTTGACCAGGTCGTCCAGGGCCGTGCGCAGTCCGTTCTGCAGGGCGGTGACCTGCTCGGCCGACGCGTCGCGGGCGACCAGACGCACCCGGCGGGTGAAGTGGACGGTGTCCTGCGCGGGGGTGGCACCGCGGTAGTGGGCCCAGGAGTAGCCGACCCGTGTCCGCTCACCGGATCCCAGCGGGCGGCTGACCTGCCACGGCGCGTCGGACTCGACGGGTTCGCCGTCGACGAGCCGGGTCACCGTGCGGGTGCCGGGCGCAACGGGGGCGAAGGTGAACGCCTCGGGAGTCCCCTCGCCGGCCCCGAAGGGGATCCAGCGGTCGGTGCCCACCTCACCCGACGCCAGCAGATCACCTTCGGCCGCGTCCGCCCGCCGGCCCTCGCGGCTCGCCGGAAGGGCGGAGTCGTCGCCGGGCACCATGGCGTAGTCCACCGCCGGTGCCACGTCGCCCGCGGGCGCGGGCGCGGCAGGCACGGTCTCCGGGGTTCCGGGGGACGCCTCGGACGCGGTGACGGGGCGTTCGGACGGGCGGGCCTCGCCCTGTCCCTGACCCGCTCGTACGTCACCGACGGCACCGGCGCCGCTCACGGCCGGCGTGCCGGCACCGGAGACCGTGGGGACCCGGCCGGAAGCCGGAACCGGGCCGTGGACCCGGTCGGCGGCCTCGGTCCCGGTGCTGACGGGTGCGTTCGGCATGGTGTCTTCGGGGGTGGCCGGGGTCTGCCCCCCGGGGTGCACCGGCTCGGTGGGCGTGCCGTCGGCGACGGTGGTGTCGTCGGCGGTGGTGTCTTCGGCGGTGCTGGTGGGCCGGGCGGTCGCCGTGGGGCCGGTGGTGGCGGCCGGGGTGCGGGCCGGGACGGGCGGCATGGTGCCGGTGGTGCGGTCGGGGGCCGTGGTGGGCAGGGCGACCGGGGCGGTGGGCACGCCGGACGGGTCGGACGGGTCCTGCGCGTCGGTGGGTGTGGCGGGTGTGACGGGTGTGCTCACGACGTCGGTGGTGGTGGTGACGGGTGCGGCCGGGGTCTGCCCGTCGGTGTGCGCCGGCTCGGTGGGCGTGCCGTCGTCCCTGGTGGCGGTCTCGTCCCCGGCGGCCGTGTCGTCCCCGGCGGCGGCGTGGTGCGCCGTCGGGGGATTCGTGGAGCCGCCCCGGACCGGGCCCGATGCCGCGGGTTCCGCCACCGTGGCGGGCCGAGGGGCCGCCGAGGGGGTGTTCGGTACGGCACCGGGACCGGCCGGAGCGGCCGCGACGGGATCCAGACCTGTCGGACCGGTCGGAGAGGTGGGAGAGGTGGGAGAGGTGGCGTCCGGGCCGGAGACCGTGTCCGGGGACGACGCCGGGTCCCGGTCGGCGGATACGGCACCGCCCGGTTCGCCGACGCCGGTCCCCGCGCCGTCGGGGCCGGTGCCGTGCGGCGGCGTGAGCTCGGCGTCCTCGTCGCGTCCGGTGTCGGGCCGCGTGTCCGTGCCGTCCGCGGCCGGCGCGCGGCTCCCGGCGGTCGTGGCGGGCCGAGGGGACGGCGTACCGGGCGCGCTGGGCCCGGCGCCGCCCGAGCCCGTGGCGGCGCCGGGTGTCTCGAGGCCCCCGACATGGACCGAGGGAACCGAGGGAACCGCCGGGTCGAGATGCCCCGGGTCCATGAGGTCTGCGCCGACGGTGGGCACGGCCGACGCCGGGTCGGATCCGCCGCCGGTGTGCGTTCCGCCGCCGGTCACCGGGGAGCCCGGGCGGGTGTCCTGCTCGTCCTCGCCCTCGGCGCCGAGCCCGGCATCGGGCCCGTTGACCGGGCCGGCGGGCTGGGCGCCGGAGAACGTGCCGTTGATCCACGTACCCGAGCCCACCGCACCGATGTGCAGCAGGTGTTCGGATCTGTTGCTCAGTCCCGCGCCCACGAACGACGACCAGGACGAGGACCAGTTGCCGTACATGAGGCCGCCGCCCAGGAACTCGGCCACGGTCTCCGCGCCGGCCTCGCCGAGGGCCTGGCTTCCGCCGGACAGGTGCTGTCCCGCCGGAGGTGTCGGCAGTCCGGCCCCGGCGTCCTTCCTCAGGCCCGGCGTGTGGTTGACCGCCGTGGGGGACGGCTTCGCGACGACCTTGGGCAGGACGTCGTCGGCGACGTTCTTGACCGGTGTGCTCCCCTTGAAGCTCTTCTTCAGTCCGTCGAAGGCGCGCTGGCCCCCCTTGGCGATCGGGGCCATGAAGGCGCCCGCGATACCGCCGATGACGGCGTCCGCGGCGATCGACTTCCAGTCGAAACCCTTGGGGGCGAACTCGCCGGCGGTCAGCGCGATCATGCCCAGTCGCACGGCGAAGGACTGGAACGCCTCCTCCAGCGCCTCACTGAGCACCGGAGCCACGTGGGTGCGGCGGGCGAGCTGCTCCATGAGGACGAGGATCGCCACCCGGCTGCGGGCCTTGGCGACGGCCGCACGGCCGGCCGCGGCCCCGCCGCTGAACACCGACAGGGCGAAGACCACGAACAGCTCCATCATGAGACGGATCACCTCGGCGATGATCTGCCACTTGGTCTCCAAGATCTGGTACGAGGTCCGCACCCGGCCGTCGGCGACGTCGTCCAACTGCTTGGAGAACTGTTTGAGATGAGCGGTCCCGCCCTCGTCCACGAACATGCGCATCGCGCGCACGTAGTTCTGCCCGGCCTGGGCCGGCAGCGCCCGGGCGGCGCTGCCGATCGACTTCTCGATCAGGTCGGACAGTTCCTCCAGGTTCCGGGCCAGCTTCCGGTACGGGGCGTGACTGTTCCGGGCCAGGTCCTCGTTCGCCTGGATCAGCTTCTCGCCGATGAGGACGAAGAGCATGTTGTTGACCGGCGGGGAAGCCTGGATCGCCACGCTGAATCGGTTCTTTCCGCTAGTGCCGGGTGCTGGTGCCGGGTGTCAGTGCCGGGTGTTGTTGACGGTGGCGCCCTGTGCCTGGTGGATCGCGTCGAGGTTCGTACCCTGCGTCTGCAGGATGTTCCGGGCGTTCTCGAGGCTGCCGCGGGAGGCGGCGTCGATCGCCTTGGCCACCGCCAGGCCGGTGTCCTGCGTCGACGTACGCTCGTTGTCCAGGTTGGGGCGCAGCGAACGGCCATAGCTGTCGTCACCCTCCCAGCCGCTCGTCGCGGCCGCGCCGTCGGCGAAGTCGGCGACGATGGAACCGGACATGGCGGCGATCCTGTTGATGAGCTCGGCCGCCCTGCGGATTTCTTCCGCGTTCGCGCTGTACCCGCTGCTCGGGTCAGACATCGTGCTCGTCCTCCGCGTCCTCGTGGATCTCGTCGCGCAGCCGCTCGGACCGCCGCTGACCCGGCCGTTCCGCCCCGTCCTCCAGGACGGAGGGGCCGAAGATCGCGCGCCAGTCGACGTCCACGCCGGTCATCTCCGGCACCGCGTCGCTCGGCCGGGTGAAGGGCTCGAAGGTCTCCATCACCTGCCGGGCCATCTGGGTCCGGGCCCGCTCCGCCGCCTCCAGGACGCTGCCGGCGAGTTCGCCGGCGGTCATGGTCCGGTACTTGCCGTCCAGGAACCGCAGTGCCGTCAGCTCACCCTGGTGGCCGACCGTGACCTCGACCGCGCGGTCCCTGGAGCGCACCGTGCAGGAGGCCTCGCGCAGTTCCGCCTCCGCCCTGGCCACGGCCTCCTGGGTGGCCTCGAGTTCTGCCATCGCCTCGGCCAGCCGCTGCTCGATCGACGCCGGCGTCGCCACCGACGCCGTCTCCTCCTGAGGCGTGCCCTTGCCGCCGCCCTCGTTCATCGTCAGGTCTCCGTTCTCGCCCGGCGCGGGTCCGCCGTCCGGCCCGTCCTCATCGTCCGATCACCGCCGGAGCGCCTCCCTCGTCCGTGCCCCACACGTCGTCGTCCTCCTCGGGCACCCAGGCGGAACGCACCCGGTCACCGGACTCGGTGGCCCGGCCGCCCTGCCCGCCGGGCAGGCCCATCGGGGCATAGGGGGTGGACGTCGTGACGGGCCGTCCGCCCCTGGTGATGACCACGTCCTCCTCCTCGTCGGCCGCCCCGGTCCGCGCTCTCGACCGCCGGCGCAGCGCGGCACCGTCGCCGTCGCTGAGCACCGAACGGACGCGTTCGCCGTTCGAGCCGCCGGCGCCGCCCGATCCGCCCATGCCGCCCATGCCGCCCATGGCACCCATGCCGCCGAACGCCATCGGGTTCAGCGGCACGCCGCCGTCGGCCGCCTGGGTGTCGGAGGAGCCGCCCGTCTCCCCGGCCGGCTCATCGGTGGGGGCACCGAGCGAGCCGCTGTTGTACGGCGTGCTGTCGTACTCCTCCCAGGAGCCGGCACCCCCGGCCGGGGTGTCACCGGTTCCACCGAGGCCGGCCAGGTTCGGGTTCAAGGGGGTGGTCGAGAGCCCGCCGCCGAAATCGGGAATCCTGAAGTCCTGGTCGCCGAGGCTGGACGGACTCGGCACGGGCAGGTCGTCGTTGAGCCCGGAGGTGTCGCCGCCCGTGCCGGAGCCGCCCGCGGTCCCCCCCTTTCCGGAACTGCCGGAACCGTCGGAGCTGCCGGAGCCGGCCGGGGTGCCGTCGAGGTCGGAGGTCGTGACCGTCCCGTCGGGTGCGGTCGTGGTGACCGTCCCGTCCGGTGCGATGGTCTGTACCGTGCCGTCCTGGTACTTGGTCGTCAGTGAACCGTCCGGGTTCAGCACCGTGGTGCTGCCGTCGGGGTTGGTGAGGGGCTTGCCGGAGGCGAGCTGGTCGGTGTGGGTCGCTCCGTCCGGTGCGGTGGTCGTGACAGTGCCCTTGGACGGGTCGATGACCTCCTTCGAGCCGTCCGGGAAGGTCTTCGTGAGCGTGCCGTCCGCGTTCAGCCTGGTGGTGGAGCCGTCCGGCCCGGTGACCGTGCCCGGTGCGGGGTTCAGCTGCGTGGAGTCGACGGTGCCGTCCGGCTGGGTGGTGGTGACCGTGCCGTCCGGTGCGATGGTCTGGACGGTGCCGTCGGGGTACTTGGTGGTCAGTGAGCCGTCCGGGTTCAGCGTGGTGGTGCTGCCGTCGGGGTTGGTGAAGCCCTGGCCGGAGGTGAGGTGGTCGGTGTGGCTCGTGCCGTCCGACGAGGTGGTCGTGACGAGGCCCTTGGACGGGTCGATGGTCTCCTTGGAGCCGTCCGGGTAGGTCGTCGTCAGGCTGCCGTCCGGGTTCAGCCGCGTGGTGCCGCCACCCGGTGTGGTGACCGTGCCCGGTGCGGGGTTCAGCTGTGCGGAGTGGACGGTGCCGTCGGGGTCGGTGGTGGTGACCGTCCCGTCCGGTGCGATGGTCTGGACGGTGCCGTCGGGGTACTTGGTGGTCAGTGAGCCGTCCGGGTTCAGCGTGGTGGTGCTGCCGTCGGGGTTGGTGACCGCCTTGCCCCGGTCGACGGGGGTGGTGGTGCTCTTGCCGTCCGGCGAGGTCGTGGTCAGGGCCCCGGTGGACGGATTGAGCAGCGAGACGGTGCCGTCGGGATAGGTGGTGACCAGCGAGCCGTCCGGGTTCAGCTTCGTGGTGCTGCCGTCCGGGTTCCTGATCGTGTCGGTGGAGTTCCCTTCCGTCGTACCGTCACCCTGGTCGCTGCCGTCCGCCCCGACGAGGTCGCTCAGGTTGCCGTTGAGCCCGTTGCCGAAGTCCTTCAGGTTGTCGTTGAGCCCGTTGCCGAAGTCCTTCAGGCTGTCGTTCAGGCCGGTGACGTTCTCACCGATCCCCTTGGCGGTCTGGTTCAGACCGTCGGTGACGCTCTCGCCGATCCCCTTGGCGGTCTGGTTCAGACCGTCGGCGACGCCCTCGCCGAACTTGTTCATGCTCTCCGACACGTCATTGCCGAAGTTCTTCAGTCCCTGGTTCAGCCCGTCCATGGCGTCCTTGATCGAGTTGCCCTGCTTCTCCGCCTCCTCTTTCTGCTTCTCCGCCTCCTCCCTGCTGAGCTGGTCCTCGTCCTTCTGCCACATCGCGGTGAGGGTGCTGGTCCCCACGGTCCGCAGCGCGGCTCCGGCGGCCTCGGAGGCGTCTCTCCACCGGGTTTGCAGGGTGGACAGCGTGGAACGGGCGGTCTCCTCGAGGTAGGAGTCCTGAGTCGTCTTCCACTCCGTGACCGCCGCCTCGCCGAGCCTCTTCCAGGCATCGGGCTTGGTGAGGTCCCCGTACTCGGGGTGGGTCTGGCGGAAGGCCGCGACCGTGTACATGTGATCGGCGTCGTATCCGCCGGACTGCCCGTTGACACGGCGCTGGCGTGTGAACACCTGCTTGATGTTGTTGGTGATCAGCCAGTTGCCGAGTTCGTTCAGTCGATCCACGACGATCTTGTGCGGATCGTGCGAGCCCGTCGCGGCCCACTGGGACCACGCGTACTGCAGCGAACGGCCTTGGGACCGCAGGTCGAACTGAGCCCTGGCCAGCGCATCACCCACGGTAGAGGTGGACCAGTAGCTGTTGAGGGTGAGGTTCGCGGCCTTGTAGGCCTTGCCCCCGAGCTGATCGACGTAGCTGCTGTAGTTCCTGTGCAGCTGTTTGATCAGACCGCGGAAGACCCCGGCGGCCTTTCCGCGCCAGGCGGCGTCTTCCGCGCCCAGGGCCTTCTCCCACCGGTCCAGCTCATCGGCGTGGTCGGCGAAGAACGTCTTCGCTCGGTCGAACGCCTGCGCCGTGCGCTCGAACGACCCCAGGTCGACGGCGTCGCTGTCCGGCACCCGCTGGCCGGCATAGGAGAAGTCCTGGGTGGAGTAGTTGTTGACCAGCGCTCCGATCGCCCGCCTGCCCCCGAACACGTACCTGGCCATGGCCGAGGCGTCCCACTGCTCACCCCCGATGCCGGTGAACGTGTTGCCGCCGTCCCACTGGTCGCCCATCGGGTCGTCGTTCTCGCCGAAGAGCGTCGCACGGCCCTTCGCGTCGGCTACCACACCGATCAGCACGATCCGGACCCGGTGCATCTTGACGCTGCGGTGCGCCCCGTCGCCGCCCGAGGACGTGTAGAAGAGGAGGTCGTAATCCTCGCCCGCGCGCACGTTGCGCCCCATCTCGCCGTCCTCCAGCGGCCGCGGCGGCAGGGTGTCGACCTGGTGCCGGAAGAGAGGGACGCCCTCCTTGCTCTTGAGCTTCTCGAAAAGCTCGCCGCGGCTGGGCATCGGGAACCCGGTGAACAGGGTGACGGCCCTGGCCCAGTAGTCGTCGTCGGTGGTGGTGTCGTCGGCCACAGCGGTGCGCTCCGTGGGTGGGAGGAAGAGGTCAGGAGGCGGTGGAGGAACCGTTCGACCCGGCCCCGGCACCGGAGCCGAGGTCGCTGTCCACGTCGGCGAAGATGTCGAGCAGCTTCTCGGCGTCGATGGCGATGAGACTGTCGCCCTGGTTCTTCAGCAGCGTGTCCAGGGTCGTCTGCAGGTCCCTCTTGAGGTCCTGGAAGAGGGTCTGCTGGGCCAGGAAGATGTCGTCGGCGGACTTGGCGATGCCGGTCAGCTTCGTGACCAGGGCCTTGCCGAAGACCAGGTCGTCGGCGGCCATGGTGCCGATGGCGAGCACCGGGTTCTGGTTGAGCGTCGAGGGGGTGGTAAGCCCCTCCACCAGACTGCTGAGCGCCCGGACGGATGTGCTCTCACCGCCCGGCAGGTCCTGCCGGATCTCCTTCAGCCCTTTGATGAACGTGGCCACGTCTTCGTCGAGGAACGCCTTGAGCTGCGCACTGTCGAGATGCGTCAGATCGGTCACTGTCCGTCTCCTGGATACTCGCCCGCCGTCCCTCCCCGCGGGGACGGACGGCGGGCTGTGGCGCGAGCCGGGGGCTGCTCACGCCGGGAAGTGGCGCGAGCCGGGGGTCGCTCACGCCGGGAAGTGGCGCGAGCCGGGGGTCGCTCACGCCGGGAGGCTCATCGGCCGATGGTGACCTCGGACCACATCTGGGACAGGGAGTTCTCGCTGTACTTGTACTGCGCGGAGATGTCCGTCAGCAGAGCGGCGTGCGAGGTGAGCAGGTGCTCCATGTTCGTCACCGCCTGGTCCCAGGCGGCCTGCTTCTGCCGGTAGACGTCGGCGTCGGCGCCGTACCAGGTGCTCTTCAGCTCGCCGAGTTCCGCTTCCAGGTTGGCCAGGGTGGTGGCGATCGCCTTGGTCTGGCTGACCATGTCGTCGGCGGCGTTCTGCACGTGGGAGTAGGCGACGTAGATGTTGCCGTCGGCCAGGTTGTCGCTCATCACAGGTCTCGTCTCGGTCGTCGGTACGGAGGGACTGCTCGTGGGGTCGTCAGGAACCGGTGAGCGTCTGGAAGGCGGCGTCCGAGGCGTTGGAGGCCTGGATGATGGCGTCCCCCGCGGCGGTCTGGGTGCGCTGGTGCTCCGACAGGCTCGCGGTGAGCTTGTCGATCATGTCCTGGAGGTTGCGCTGGATGACGGTCGCCTGCTCGTCCCACTTGACGAGCAGCTGACCGAACTGGGCGCCGTCACTGCCCTGGTACCCCCGGGAGAGGTCGCCGCGGGTGGAGTCCACGTCCTGACGGGACCTCGTGATACCCGAAAGCGCGGACTCCAGGGCATGGATGCCGTTCCTGGTCGCCTGCGCGCTCGACTGCTGTCCGCCGCCTGCCATGGGTCTGCTCCTAAGGTCGGGGAACCACCGGGGGGGTGCTCGAGCACGAGGCTAGGACCCAACACCGTTGAGAGCGCTCACAATTGAGGCAGATCTGAGCTGTTCATCCCTGAGAACTTGCCCTTTCGCACCTGTGCCGGGCAGCACGAGAGCCCCGGACACCATCGGCGTCCGGGGCTCCAAGCCCTACGGGGAGCGGGGCCGGCCAGGGCCGGCCGCGCCGGTTCAGCCCTCGTCCGGCGTCAGCCGCAGGGAGATGCTGTTGATGCAGTACCGCTGGTCCGTCGGGGTCGGATAGCCCTCGCCCTCGAAGACGTGCCCGAGGTGGGAGCCGCAGCGGGCGCAGCGGACCTCGGTGCGGACCATGCCGTGGGAGCGGTCCTCGATGAGCTCCACCGCGTCGGTGTCCTTCGGGTCGTAGAAGGACGGCCAGCCGCAGTGGGACTCGAACTTGGTGGTGGAGGTGAAGAGTTCGGCACCGCAGGCGCGACACGAGTACACGCCCTTGGTCTTGGTGTCGGTGTACTCACCGGTGAAGGCGGGCTCCGTGGCGGCCTGCCGCAGCACCGCGTACTCGGCCGGGTTGAGCTCCGCGCGCCACTGCTCGTCCGGCTTCTCGATGTCGTACGACATGAGCCTCAGCCCCTTACTTCGACAACTGGTCCAGGATCCGCGGGCCGAGGTCGGTGACGTCGCCCGCGCCCATGGTGAGAACGAGATCACCGGCCTTCGCCATTCCCGCGATCACCGCCGGCGCCCCGTCCTTGTCGTGGACGGGCGTGACGTCCGCGCCGGCCGCCCGTGCCGCCTCGATGATCAGCTCGCTGGTGACGCCGGGGACCGGGTCCTCGCGGGCCGGGTAGATGTCGAGGACGACGGAGGCGTCGGCGAGGGCCAGGGACTCGCCCATCTCCTTGCCCAGTTCCTGGGTGCGGGAGAACAGGTGCGGCTGGAACAGGACCAGAATCCGGGCGTCGCCCGCGGCGGCGCGCATCGCCTCGAGGTCGGCGGTCATCTCCGTGGGGTGGTGGGCGTAGGAGTCGATCACCTGGACGCCGGCCGCCTCGCCCTTGAGCTGCAGGCGCCGCTTGACGCCGGTGTACGCGGCCAGCGCGGGGGCCAGCTCGGCGGCCGGTACGCCCAGTGCCGCGCCCGCCGCGAGCGCGGCCACCGCGTTGTGCGCGTAGTGGCGGCCGGGTACGGAGACCGTGAAGGTGAGCTCCTGCCCGTCCATCAGGACGCTGACCTCGCTCTTCAGGCCCTGCGGGACGACCGACAGCACGCGTACGCCGGCGTCGGCGGCAGCTCCGTACGTCACCGTCCGCACCGATCCGGCCAGCCGCCGGGTCAGCTCCCGGGCGCCCTCGTGGTCGGCGGAGATCACCAGCGTGCCGCCGGGCACGATCCGGCCGGCGAAGGTCTCGAAGGACTCGTAGATCTCCTCCATCGAGGCGTAGTTGGCGTGGTGGTCCAGTTCCACGTTGAGGACGATCGCGACCTCGGGGGCGTACTTGTGGAAGCTGCGGTCCGATTCGTCCGCCTCGGCGACGAAGATGTCGCCCTCGCCGTGCAGGGCGTTGGAGCCGGGCGCGTCCAGGTCGCCGCCGATGGCGTAGGACGGGTCCAGGCCCAGCTCGGTCAGCGACACCGCCAGCATCGACGTCGTGGTGGTCTTGCCGTGGGTGCCCGCGACGGCGATCGGGCGCAGGCCGTCCATCAGGGCGGCCAGGGCGTCGGAGCGGTGCACGACCGGGATGCCCAGTCCGGCGGCCCGGACGAGCTCCGGGTTGTCCTGCCGGATCGCCGACGACACGACCACGCAGCTCGCATCGTCGGCGAGGTGCTCCGCCGCGTGCCCGATGTGCACGGTCGCGCCCAGCGCCCGCAGCGCCTCGGCGGTCGCCGAGTCCTTCGCGTCGCTGCCGGCCACCTCGGCGCCGCGCTGCGCGAGGATCTTCGCGATGCCCGACATCCCGGCGCCGCCGATGCCGATGAAGTGCGGTCGGTCCATGGCGGGGGGAAGGCCGGGTGCCATGCGCGTGTCTCCCAAGATCCGGTATGTCGGTGAGCGCCCCCACCCTATAGCGGGGCCGTCGCGGCCGAGCCCTGCGGCAGCGGCTACGCCTTGCTGTGCGAGAACAGCTTCAGGACCGGGACCCCCACCTTGTGCCGGGCCCTGGAGGCCCAGTCGCGGTGGAAGAACTCCTCCACGTAGTGGGGGTCGGTCAGCACGATCACCTCGTCCGCGTCCACCTCGCCGACGAGTGCCTTCAGCGCGTCCAGCGGATGGTCCTCGACCAGTCGGCCCTCCGCCGCGCTGCCCGCCGCCCGCAGTGCCCTGAGGGACACGTCCAGGGCTTGGTCCCCGACCGCCTTCGCGGCGTCCCCCTCGGGGGTGGCTCCCTCGCGTGCCGCCTCGTCGATCTCGCCGAGCGCGATGTCGTCGATGGCCCGCAGGAGGCGGTCGGCCTGGTCCCCGCGCGGCTGGAGCAGCACGTGGAAGGAGACCGGCTCGTCCCCGTGCAGGGTGGTGACGAACTCCACGTCCGCGGACGTCAGCGCCTTCTCGATCATCAATACGCTTGTGAACACCAGCGCCCCTTCTTCTTCGCGCGCCCGCGGGCCTCTTCTTCGGCAAGGGCCCCGACAGGCCCTGCGGAAACCATCCTGCCCCGTGATCGCACGGATTTTCAGGACCGACGGTAGCGACTGAACAGGAATCCGGCTTCCTCGAGCAGGGACACGAGTTCGAAGCGCCGGGGCACGGTGACCGACGGCCCCCCGGCGATGCGCTGCGCGTCACCGGCGGTGAGCATCGGCGAGACGGTCAGACAGAGCTCGTCGAGCACGCCCGCGGCCACGAACTGGCCGAGCAGCCGGGGGCCGCCCTCGGTGAGCAGCCGGGTGTGCCCGGCCTCGGCGAGGGCCCGGACGGCGCGGGCCGGGTCCACGCCGGCCCCGTCACCCGCGATCATCACGCGGGCGCCCGTCTTCCGGGCGGCGGCGATCCGGTCGGGGGCGGCCGCGGCGCCGGTCAGGATCAGGGTGGGGACGAGGGGCGAGGTGAACAGGGGGAGGGAGAAGTCGAGGTCCAGGCTCGCGGTGACGACCGCGATCGCCGGGGCGGGGCCCTGCCCGGCCGCGGACCGCGGCGCCGCGAACTCCGCGCGCTCCCTGGCCGGGCGGTACCCCTCCTGACGTACCGTTTCCGCGCCCACGACGACGACATCGGCCAGCGCCCGCAGCGTGCCGAAGATCCGCATGTCGGTGGCGCTGGAAATGGGGTGCGAGCGGCCCTCGTGCTGGGCGGCTCCGTCCAGGGTGGACACCATGTTGGCCCGCAGCCAGGGCACCGGCCCGCCGGTCACCCGGCCGGACGCGGCCGGCTCGGGATAGGCGTAGGCGGCGGCGAGCTCGGCGAGGCTCCACTCCCGGTCGGCGCAAGCACCGGGCGCCCCACCGGCCCCGTCCGGCTCCCGGGCCCCCTCCTCAGGGGCACCGCCGAGGGTCCGGGCAGCTGTTTCGTCGGTCACAGGGAACAGGCGTCGCATGCCGTGCAGTGTTCCACGCCGCTTAGCATGGGGAACCGTGTCGTCCTCCACAGCCGCCTCCGGGCTCAGCCCCCTAGCCGACGCGGTACCGATGTCCCTGTGCGCGCGCGAGCCGCATGTCCCCGCGGACCGGCTGGTCGCCGAGATGGTGCCGCCGCCGCGCTTCGACTCGGTGCGCTTCGCCACGTACATCCCGGACCCGAACCAGCCGAGCCAGACCGAGGCGGTACGGGTGCTGGAGGGCTTCGCGGCCGGGATCGGGGGCACGCCCGCGGGCGGCACCGCCCGGCGCGGGCTGTTCGGCTTCGGCAAGGCGAAGGCGAGGACCAGGGCCGCCAAGGCACCGGCCGGTCCCCGCGGTGTCTACCTGGACGGGGGCTACGGCGTCGGCAAGACCCATCTGCTCGCCTCCCTCTGGCACGCCGCCCCGGCCGATCCCGCCCGCAAGGCGTTCGGCACGTTCGTCGAGCTGACGAACCTGGTGGGCGCGCTCGGCTTCCAGAAGACGGTGCAGACGCTCTCCGGGCACAGCCTGCTGTGCATCGACGAGTTCGAGCTCGACGACCCGGGCGACACGGTCCTGGTGTCCACGCTGCTCGGCAAGCTGGTCGAGGCGGGCGTGGCGCTCGCGGCCACCTCCAACACCCTGCCCGGCAAGCTCGGCGAGGGCCGGTTCGCGGCGGCCGACTTCCTGCGGGAGATCCAGGGCCTGTCCGCCCGTTTCCGCGCCCAGCGCATCGACGGCGAGGACTACCGCCACCGCGGCCTGCCCGAGGCGCCGGCGCCGTTCTCCGACGAGCAGGTGACCCGCGCCGCGCACGCCACCGAGGGGGCGTCGCTGGACGACTTCGCGCAGCTGCTGGACCACCTCGCCAGGGTGCACCCCAGCCGGTACGGCGCGCTGACCGACGGCCTGCGGGCCGTCTGCCTCACCGGGGTGCGTCCGGTGCCCGACCAGTCGACCGCCCTCAGGCTCGTCGTCCTCGCGGACCGGCTCTACGACCGTGAGGTGCCGGTCCTCGCCTCGGGGCTGCCGTTCGACCAGTTGTTCAGTGAGGAGATGCTGAACGGCGGCTACCGCAAGAAGTACTTCCGCGCGATATCCCGTCTCACCGCGCTCGCCCGGGACGCCAAGGGCCTGGTACCGGACGCGTGACTGATCTCTATCCGGTCGCGACTCGCCGGTCAAGGGTCGTTTTCGGCCTCATCAACAGCACTTTTCACGCTCTCTTCGGCGCGTAACGCGGAGTTAACCCTGCAAACAACTTTGCAGGGCTACCGTCTTTCTTGACCATTCATTGACCAGCCCTTGGTGTGAGCCAAAGGTATGAATGCGGGAAGGGGGGCGCATGGTACGAGGTACGACGGTCCGGGCCGCGCTCTCGCTCCTCACCGCCGCCCTGCTCGCACTGCACCTCTTCACACCCACCGGAAACTTCGCATCCGCGCACACTTTCGGTCAGGTGGAGGCCAAGGCTCAGCCCGGAATCAAGCCCTCCTCGAAGCCGGTACGCGATGGTTCCCTCACGTTCCGCGACCAAAGTTCCACCGGGGATCCGGCCGGTCCCCCGCACACCCGCGACCGCCACCGCACCGCCGCCCCCGGGTGGGCCCACGAGCGCCCGCTGCCGGCCCGGGACCCGGCGGCCGCGCGCGCGGCGGACGCACCCACTGGGACGCGTCACCGCACAGCCAGACCCGTGAGACCACTCTCTCCGGCCGCGCTGCAGGTCTTCCGCTGCTGAGAGCCGGGTGCCGTTCCCCCCACATCCGCCGTGCAAGACCGACGCGCCGCTGGGCGCGCCAGGAGGAGACCACACATATGCAGCCCCTCATCGACAACGCCCGTACGTTCGGACAACGCCCTGAGGAGTTCGCCAAGCTCGCCGAAGGCCAGTCCCCGCAGGTGCTGTTCATCACCTGCTCCGATTCCCGGGTCGTCCCGGCCCTCATCACGGGCGCCCGCCCCGGCGAGCTCTTCGAGCTGCGCACCGCGGGCAACATCGTCCCGCCGTACGCCTCCGAGCACCCCACCAGCGAGGCGGCCACCATCGAGTACGCCGTCGAGGTGCTCGGGGTCCGGGACGTGGTCGTCTGCGGCCACTCCCACTGCGGAGCCGTCGGTGCGCTGGTGCGCGGCGACGACCTGGACGGCGTGCCCGCCGTGCGCGACTGGCTCGCGCACGCCACCCCGCGGCCCAAGGGGACCATGGAGGACCCGACGGTCGCCGAGGGCGTGCAGAGCCATGTCCTGACCCAGCTGCTGCGGCTGCGCTCGTACCCGTGCGTCGCCGAGAAGCTGGCGCAGGGCCGGCTCGCCCTGCACGCCTGGTACTACGAGGTGCACACCGGCGCCGTCCGGACGCACCGCCCGCAGACCGACACCTTCGAGTCCCTGTGAGCACGCCGATGACCCACATGAACGCCTTACCCCCCACCTCCCTGAGGTCCCGGTTCCCGCACCTCAGGGAGGACTTCACCGCGTCCCTCGTCGTCTTCCTGGTCGCGCTCCCGCTGTGCTTGGGCGTGGCCGTCGCCTCTGGTGTCCCGGCCGAGCTGGGCCTGGTCACCGGCATCGTGGGCGGCATCGTCACCGGGCTGATGCGCGGCAGCAGCCTTCAGGTGTCGGGGCCGGCCGCCGGGCTGACCGTGCTGGTCTTCGAGGCGGTGGAGGAGTTCGGGCTGCCCGCGCTCGGTGTCATCGTGCTCGCCACGGGTCTGCTCCAGGTCCTGATGGGCCTGCTCGGGCTGGGCCGCTACTTCCGGGCCATCTCCGTCTCCGTCGTCGAGGGCATGCTGGCCGGCATCGGCCTGGTGCTGATCGCCGGACAGCTCTACCCGGCGCTGGCCGCCAAGGCCCCCGGCTCGGGCCTGGGCAAGATAGCCGGGCTCCCCGGAGCGTTCACGGACGCCCTCGGGGACAGCAGGGCGATGGTGTCCTTCGCGCTCGGCGCGGGCACGATCGCCGTCCTGCTGCTGTGGAAGTACGCGCCGGCGAAGGTGCGTACAGTCCCGGGACCGCTCGCCGCGGTCGGCCTCGCCACGCTGGCCGCCCTGGTCCTGTCCCTTCCCGTGGCCACCGTCGAGGTCAACGGGCTGCTCGACTCGGTCCAGCCGCCGCCGATGAGCTCCTTCGGTGAACTGGCGAACGTCGGGTTGCTCGGCACGATCCTCGCGTTCACGCTGATAGCGTCCGCGGAGTCGCTGTTCAGCGCGGCGGCGGTGGACCGGCTGCACGACGGGCCGCGCACCCAGTACAACAAGGAGCTCCTCGCCCAGGGCGCGGGCAACACCCTCTGCGGACTGCTCGGCGCGCTGCCGATGACCGCGGTGATCGTGCGCAGCGCGGCGAACGTCCAGGCGGGCGCGCGGACCAAGGCGTCCCGGGTGCTGCACGGCGTGTGGCTGCTGCTGTTCGCGGCCCTGCTGCCGGACGTGCTCGGCTACATCCCGTTGCCGGCGCTCGCGGGCGTCCTGATCTACTCGGGCGCCAAGCTCGTTCCGCTGCGCGCGCTCGTCGCCCTGTGGCGCGACAACCGCGGCGAGGCGGTGGTCCTGACGGCCACGGCGGTGTCGATCGTCGCGGTCAGCATGTTCGAGGGCGTGCTGATCGGGCTCGCACTGGCCGTCGTCAAGACCGCCTGGGAGTCCTCGCACGTCAAGGTGGAAGTCGTGGACAAGGGCGCCGGTCCGGTCGACGCGTACCTGACCGGTAACGCGACCTTCCTGCGGCTGCCGAAGCTCCTGGACAGCCTGGAGGCACTCCCCCAGGACCGCCCGGTCCGGCTCGACCTGTCCGGCCTGCACCACCTCGACCATGCCTGCCGTACGGCCCTGGAGAACTGGGCCGAACGCCACAGCGCGGCGGGCACGGAGCCGGTACGGCTGATGGCGACCTAGCCGCACGGCACGCCCCCGGTCCGGGGCCGCACGGCACGCCCCCGGTCCGGGGCCGCACGGCACGGCCCCGGACCGGCCACCGGCACCCGGCCCCGTACCGGGCGGAACCTCCAGAACATGGCCTCGGGTCGAATAGGGGCATATCGTTGCAAGACGATGCCTCTGATGTGGAGGAGGTCGTCATGCTCCAGGAACTGGTGGGCTCGCTCGTGGCAGCAGGTGTCGCGGGTCTGGTGTATCTGGCCGCCGCGGCGCGGGTCGTCAAACAGTACGAGCGTGGGGTGGTCTTCCGGCTGGGCCGGGTCACCGACGCGCAGCGGGCGCCGGGTTTCACCATGATCATTCCCATGGTCGACCGGCTGCGCAAGGTCAACATGCAGATCGTCACGATGCCGGTGCCCGCACAGGAGGGCATCACCCGCGACAACGTGACCGTGCGGGTGGACGCCGTCGTCTACTTCAAGGTCGTCGACCCGGTCAGCGCGATCATCCGGGTCGAGGACTACCGGTTCGCGGTCTCGCAGATGGCGCAGACCTCGCTCAGGTCCATCATCGGCAAGAGCGACCTCGACGACCTGCTGTCCAACCGTGAAAAGCTGAACCAGGGCCTCGAGTTGATGATCGACAGCCCGGCCGTGGAATGGGGCGTCACCATCGACCGGGTGGAGATCAAGGACGTATCCCTGCCGGACACGATGAAGCGCTCCATGGCCCGCCAGGCCGAGGCCGACCGTGAGCGCCGGGCCAGGATCATCAACGCCGACGCCGAACTCCAGGCCTCCAAGAAGCTGGCCGAGGCGGCGCAGCAGATGGCCGACACACCCTCCGCCCTGCAGCTCCGGCTGCTGCAGACGGTGATGGCCGTGGCGGCGGAGAAGAACTCCACCCTGGTGCTGCCCATCCCGGTGGAGCTGCTGCGCTTCCTGGAGAAAGGGGGACAGCAGCCGACCGGGATCACGGACGCGCTCCCGCACCCGGGCTAGGGTCCGGTATGCGACCGGGTTTCGTGAGATGGCGAGTCCCGCCTTCGCCGAGGGCGGCACGATCCCGCGCCGCCACACCTGCGACGGCGCGGAGGTCTCGCCCCCGCTCGCCTTCGCCGGCGGCGTACCGGCGCACGTCGCCGCCCCGGCCGTCGTGGTCGAGGACCCCGACGCCCCGCACAGCCGGCCGCAACGGCTTCGGCAGGACCGGTTACGGCGGTCCGTGCCCGCCCAGGAGAGACCGGCCGCACCGGTACGTCTTGTCGGTGTACGCCACCGGCCGGCCCCTGGACGACCCGCCGTCCGGCGCCACCGCCGATGCCGTCCGCGCGGCCCTGACCGGCCGCGTCCTGGCCGGGGGCACGCTGACCGTGAGACACGGCATCCGCTTCCACTGCCACCGGACGGGTGATCGCACGGTCGAGCCGTACATCAGACCGTCACATTTGGGGCGATCTCATCCTATTTTCGTACAGTGATCAGATCTGTTCGGCACCTGACCGCCGTCTGCGCCCTGGGCGCGGCCCTCGCCGCCTGCGGCACCGCCACAGCGCCCGGCACCGGTCACCCGGCACCGGCCGGGCCCGCCCCCTCCGCCGCGCACCCGGCCACCCTCGCCCCCGGCCCGGGCGGCCTGACCCCGGTCTTCGAGAACGGGCCGCGGACGCGGGGGAAGACGGTCGCGCTGACCTTCGACGCCGACATGACCGCCGACCAGGGGCCGCGCGCGGCGGCGGGCGAGCATTTCGACAACCCGGCGCTGATCGCCACGCTGCGTGCGCTGAAAGTGCCGGCCACCGTCTTCATGACCGGCCGGTGGGCGGAGCAGTACCCGGCCGAGGCCCGCTCCCTCGGCCACGACCCGCGGTTCGAGGTCGCCAACCACTCCTACAGCCACTACGCCTTCACCGGCGACTGCTACGGCCTGCCGACCGTCTCCTCCGCCGACCGGATGCGCTCGGAAGTGGAGCGGACGTACACCGCCCTCCGCAAGGCCGGCGTGCCGCACCCGATGCCGTACTTCCGCTTCCCCGGCGGCTGCTACGACCAGAAGGCACTGCGCGCGCTGAGCGGCCTCGGGGTCACCGCGGTGCAGTGGGACGTGGTCAGCGGCGACGCGTTCGCCACGGACGCGGACGCGGTGGTCCGGCAGGTGCTGGACGGGGTGAAGCCCGGGTCGGTCGTGGTCATGCACTGCACGCGCAGCGCGGCCCCCACGACCGAGCGGGTCGTGCGCGCGGTGGTGCCGGAACTGCGCGAGCGGGGCTACCGGTTCGTGAAGGTCTCGGAACTGATCGGGGCGACGGCCGCCCGGCGGTGAGCCGCTTACGCTGGAGACATGAGCGACACGGAGGGTACGCAGAGCCGGGACTACTGCACCATCGCGGACGTCACGACGCCTCCCAGGGCGGACGGGCCGCCCTACGCGGAGTGCGTGTTGTGCCGGGAGCCGACGGAGTACCCGGAGTCGTACAAGGGCATCACCCTCTGCCCGCGGTGTGCATGGCAGGAGGCACAGCGCACCGCCTGCTCGGGGTGACCGGCGGGCGGTGAGCGCGCGGGCGGGGCCCGGCCGGCCTGCACTCCGACGGCCGTGTCCGGGCACGCCCGGTGGAGCGGATCTTCCGCCTGGCAGACTGGACGCCGTGACCAGTGATCCCGCCGCTCCGGGCGACAGCCCCTTCCGTGCCGAGCGCTCCGCGCGCGACGAGGCTCCACAGTACGTGCTGCCCCTCGTCGTGCGGGTCGAGAAGGCGGCACCGCCGACGCGCACCGACGCGCTGGAGACCGCCGCCCGTGCCGTGCTCACGCTGCTCGGCGACGAGCGGTCGGTGGCGGACGGCGCGTGGGCACGGGCCGTGCGGGACTGGGAGGACGCCCGGATCCGGAAGGTGGTCAGGCGGGCGCGCGGGGCCGAGTGGCGGCGGGCGGAGGCGTTGCCCGGGATCACCGTCACGGGCAAGTCGGCTGAGGTACGGGTCTTCCCGCCCGTCCCGCTGGACGGCTGGCCGAAGGACCTGGCCAAGCTCCAGGTGTCCGGTACCGAGCTGGACGACCCGGAGCCGCCGGTCGACGCGGGTCCCGCGGCGCCCGTGCTGTGGCTGAGCCCGGACGTGACGATGTCGGCGGGCAAGGCGATGGCCCAGGCCGGTCACGGCGCCCAGCTCGCCTGGTGGGAGCTGTCCGACGAGGACCGCACCGCCTGGCGCGCGGCGGGCTTCCCGCTGGCCGTGCGCACCGCCGCCCCGGCCCGCTGGGCCGAACTGACCCGTTCGGGCCTGCCGTTGGTGCGGGACGCGGGCTTCACCGAGATCGCGCCGGGCAGCTGCACCGTGGTCGCCGACCACCCCGCCCTGCGCTGACCGGTCCCGGTGACCCCGCCGCACCGGGTGTTCCGGGCGGTGCCTTCCGTCAGTCCCGGACGAGGCAGAACGGCTGTCCCGCGGGATCCGCGAAGACACGCCGGCACCGCTTGCCGTCACCCTCGTCGAGCAGGGTGGCGCCCAGACCGAGGACCTCCTCCTGAGCCCGGTCCAGGTCCACGGCTCCCAGGTCGAGAGGGGACTGCTGGGGGCGGGCGGGATCCGGCCACCGCGGCGGCCGGTGATCCTCGACCCGCTGGACGGCGAGCACGAAGCCGGTGTCGGTGTGGAGCGTCGCCCAGCCGTCACCGAGCGACCACCGCGGATCCGGCTGGTTCACCACTGCGCCGACGAGTGACTGGTAGAACCGGGACAGCTCGACGACATCGGCACAGTCCACCACCACACACTGCGGCTCGGCGATCACGAAGGGCAGCGTGGAGCAGCGGGCGCGAACCTCAAATGTTGCTCTGAAGGTGCGGGCGGCCGGATTCGCGGCCCCGTGCCGGGGCCATACCCCCGTCACGCCGGAACACGGGTGAGAGGGGGCGGCGGTGCAGCGACTGGGGACGGGGATCGGCTGGCGGCCGGAGATCGCGGACGCGGTGGAGCGCATGCCGGGCATCGACTGGGTCGAGGTGGTGGCGGAGAACGTGTGCCCCGGGCACCTCCCCGAGTCGCTGCGGCGGCTGCGCGGGCGCGGGGTGACCGTGGTCCCGCACGGGGTCTCGCTCGGCCTCGGCGGCGCCGACCGGCCCGACGAGGGCCGGCTGACCGCTCTCGCGGAGCGGGCGGCGGCACTGGGCTCGCCGCTGGTCACCGAGCACATCGCGTTCGTAAGGGCCGGGGGGCCGCTGACCGCCTCCCCGCGGCTGGAGGCGGGCCATCTGCTGCCGGTGCCACGCACCTGGGACGCCCTCGACGTGCTGTGCGAGAACGTGCGCATCGCCCAGGACGCGCTGCCGGTGCCGCTCGCCGTGGAGAACATCGCCGCGCTGATCGCCTGGCCCGGCGAGGAGATGACCGAGGGCCAGTTCCTGTACGAACTGGCCGACCGGACCGGGGTGCGGCTGCTGATCGACGTGGCGAACCTGCACACCAACCATGTCAACCGGGCCGAGGACCCGGCGCAGGCGCTGGCCGAGCTGCCGCTGGAAGCCGTCGCGTACGTGCATGTCGCGGGCGGCTTCGAACGGGACGGCGTCTGGCACGACAGCCACGCCCACCCCGTGCCGCGGCCGGTCCTCGACATCCTGACCGACCTCGCCTCCCGCGCCGACCCGCCGGGGGTGCTGCTGGAACGGGACGAGAACTTCCCCGAACCGGCCGCTCTGGAAGAGGAGTTGGGTGCGATCCGGCGGGCCGTGGTGAAGGGGCGGGCGACGCGGGCCGTGGCCTCGCCGCGGGCGGCCGAGGGGACCACGGCACCGCGGCCGGCACCCACCGACGCCGCCCGCCGGCGGGTCGGGCTCGCGCAGGCCGCGCTGCTGTCCGCACTGGTCGCCGGGACACCGGCGCCGGAGGGCTTCGACCGGATCAGGACGCGGGTGCAGAGCCGGGCGCTCGCCGCGAAGCGGGCCGACGTGGTGGCGAAGGTGGCGCCCGAGCTGCCGGAGATCCTCGGGGAGGGGTACCGGGCCGCGTTCCTCGACTACGCGCAGGGGCAGCCGATGACCGGGGGCTACCGGCAGGACGCCCTGGACTTCGCGGGGCACCTGCTGTTCACGGGGCGGTGCGAGGACGCCGGAGTGCGGCGGCGGCTGCGCCAGTGGCGGCTGGAGCGGTCGGGGCCGGTGCCGCGGTCGAGCCGGCCGGTGGTCCGGGCCGCCCGCGCGGCACGGCGGGTACTGCTGCGACGGGGATGAGGGTGTTACCCGGTTCACGTCCGGATTGGCACCCTTTAACGGCTTATGCGGTACGACAGTTGGAGGAGGGCCGCAGTAATATGCCAACTCCGCACCCCAGGAACCACGGGCGTGCGGTGCCGCGACAGGAGGCACCATGCGACCGCGACCCCCCGTCAAGGGCCGAGGCATATTCAGCGGTACCGGGATCATCATCTCGGGCCTGGCCGCGACGTTCGTGGCGCTGGCCTTCCCGGTCTGGTCGTACAGCGACCGGCCGGGCACGACCGGCGCGGACGTGCTGAGCGCGGAGGCGGTCCTGACGCAGTACGGCCCGCTGTCCGCGCAGGACCGGGACTTCATCATGAAGGTCCGGCTGGCCGGACTGTGGGAGCTGCCCGCCGGTCAGCTCGCGGAGGAGAAGGGCACCACCCCGGCCGTGCGGACGGCCGGACAGCACCTGGTCGACGGTCACACCTTCCTGGACCGGCGCGTCCGGGACGTCGCCGCCAAGATGAACCTCGGACTGCCCGACGAGCCCACCGACCAGCAGAAGCAGTGGCTCGCGACCCTCGACGCGGCCCAGGGCGAGGACTTCGACCGCCAGTTCGCCAACATCGTGCGGCTCGCGCACGGCAGGGTGTTCTCACTGGTCGCCCAGGTGCGCGCGGGTACGCAGAACTCGCTGGTGCGCGGCCTCGCCGACGACGCCAACACGACCGTCCTGGACCACATCGAGGTCCTGGAGGCCACCGGGTACGTGGACTTCGCCGCACTGGCCCGTGACCTCGCCGCGAGCGCCACGCCCGCTCCCCCCGGCACCGACCTGCCGAGCGCGGGCACCGGCTCCCCGGTGCCGGTCACCCCGTCAGCGTTCCCGCGCTACTCGCTCCCGCCCGCCGCCTCCAGCCCCCCGCCGTCGAACGGCTCCTGACCTGAGGGGCGAACGGAACGTCACATACCGGCGACACTGTGTCCGGATGGTGAACGAGGCGTGGAGTTTCCCAGGCCTCCGGCTTAGAAACTTGTCACGTTCTGGATCCTTCTGCTGCTGCCGGCCGGGGCCGTCGCCGGCACGGCCTGCACCCGGCCGTGCCTGGCCGCCGTACGCGCGGCGACCGTCGACAGGCAGGGCACGACCGCGGCACGGGAGCACGGTCTGACGCTGCACGAGGCGGCGTTGCTGTCCGGCGGTCCCGCGCGGGTCGCCGATCCGACCCTGGCCTCCATGGCCCGGCAGCGGCGACTGCTGCTCGCGCACACCGGCTGGGCGACCGTCGTCGACCCGCACGGCCGGGACGACATGGAACGGGCGGTGATAGGGGCCATCGGCCCGGAGGGCCGGCGTCCGCGCGATCGGCGAACCGGCACTGCGCGCCGCCTTCGCGCACCGCGACCGGTCCTGGCGGGAACGAGGACGCCGCCCGGGGGGGCGCACAGGGGGCATTGGGGCCGACACCGGCCGGACGGTGCTTGCCTTCACCGACGACCGTACGAAATATCCCTTTTGTCCTGGCGGTGCGCCGCCTCCCCGACCGAAGGGATACGCGATGAGAGCCGCCGCCCTCTGCACGGCCGCCGGGTCGATGCTCCTGACCACCCTCACCGCCGCCCCCGCCGACGGCGCGCCCCACACCGCGGACGCGGCGGAACGGCGCGGCACCGCGGTCGCCGCCGCCCGCGCACGTGCGGCCGGCATCGACTTCGGCACGTGCCCCGCCGACCAGGGCGCGCCGGACGGCATGGAGTGCGGCACGGTGACCGTCCCGCTGGACTACGCCCACCCCGACGGCAAGCGGATCAAGCTGACCGTCAGCCGGGCGCAGGCGACCCACAAGGACCCGCGCAACAGCAAGCGCAAGGTGCCCCGCCAGGGCGCGCTCGTCTTCAACCCGGGCGGCCCGGGCGCCTCCGGCATGTACTTCCCGCTGAGCGCCCGGCTGCCCGAATGGAAGCGCATCGCCGCCGCCTACGACCTCGTCGGCTACGCCCCGCGCGGAGTGGGCCGTTCGGCACCGCTGTCCTGCCAGGACCCCGAACAGCTCCCCACCGGGCCCGCGCAGGCGCCGACACACCCCTCGACGGCGTTCAAGGAGAAGCGCATCGCCGAGGCGAAGGCGTACGCGCGTGGCTGCGCCCTGCGGGCCGGAAGCGCGCTGCGGTACTACAACTCCCTGAACAACGCCCGCGACCTGGACGTCCTGCGCGCCGCGCTGGGCGAGGAGAAGCTGACGTTCATGGGTGCCTCGTACGGCACCTACTTCGGGGCGCTGTACGCCACGCTGTTCCCCTCGCACGTGCGGCGGCTGGTGCTGGACGCGCCGGTGAACCCGGACCCCGCACAGATCTGGTACCGCAACAACCTCGGCCAGTCGGCCGCGTTCGAGGACCGCTGGGCGGACTTCAGGGAGTGGATCGCCCGGCACGACGACGTGTACGGCCTCGGCGACACGGCCGAGAAGGTGCGCCGCAGCTACGAGTCGGCACGGACGCGGCTGGCCGCCGAACCGGCGGGCGGGAAGGTCGGTCCCGGGCAGTTGCAGGGCGTGCTGCTGTCCGCCGGGTACTACGACGACTACTGGCCGAGCCGTGCCGAGGCGCTGTCGGCGTATCTGAAGGGTGATCCGAAGCCGCTGGTCCAGCTGGCCACGCCGGGCCCGGAGACGGCCGCGGAGTCGGAGAACCTGAACGCGGTCTACACCGCCGTCGAGTGCAATGACGCGCCCTGGCCGGCCGACTGGGCGGAGTGGGACCGCGACAACACCCGGCTCGCGCGCGTGGCGCCCTTCGAGACCTGGGAGAACGTGTGGATGAACCTGCCGTGCGCCTACTGGCAGGCGCCCCGGCAGCAGCCTGTCGATGTGCGGACCGGCCCGGGTGAGCTGCCGCCGACGCTGATCCTGGCCGCCGAGCGGGACGCCGCCGCGCCCTACGACGGGGCGCTGGAGATGCGCCGGCGGCTGGCGGACTCGGTGCTGGTGACCGAGCGGGACGCCGGTACGCACGGAATCGCGGCCGGGCCGAACGCGTGCGTCAACGCCCACCTCGAGGCGTACCTGCTGGACGGCCGCCTCCCGGCGCGGCACGCGTCCTGCGCGCCGCACCCGGAGCCGGAGCCGGAGACCGCCCGCGGCGAGGCCCTCCGGGACCAGCTGAAGGGCGAGGGCGACCCGCTCTGATCGCCCCGCCCCGCCCCATCAGGCCAGACCCGCCACCAGCTCACCGACGTCCTTGCGACGCCCCGTGCTGCCACTCCCGGGGGACAACCCCCGAACCCCCGGCAGCACACCCGACACGCCCCGCCCCATCAGGCCAGACCCGCCACCAGCTCACCGATGTCCTTGCGACGCCCCGTGAAGAACGGGACTTCCTCCCGGACGTGCATGCGGGCCTCGGAGGCGCGCAGGTGGCGCATGAGGTCGACGATGCGGTACAGCTCGTCGGCCTCGAAGGCCAGGATCCACTCGTAGTCGCCGAGCGAGAACGACGCGACCGTGTTGGCGCGCACGTCCGGGTAGCCGCGGGCCATCTTGCCGTGGTCGGCGAGCATGCGGCGGCGGTCCTCGTCGGGCAGCAGGTACCAGTCGTAGGACCGCACGAACGGGTAGACGCTGACGTAGTCGCGCGGCGTCTCGTCGGCGAGGAACGCCGGGATGTGCGAGCGGTTGAACTCGGCCGGGCGGTGCAGCGCCATGTTCGACCAGACCGGCGTGAGGGCGCGGCCCAGCTTCGTGCGGCGGAAGAGGCTGTACGCCTCCTGGAGCTGGTCGCTGGTCTCGGCGTGCCACCAGATCATGAGGTCGGCGTCGGCGCGCAGCCCGGAGAGGTCGTACGTGCCGCGGATCGTCACGTCCTTCGCGGCGAGCTGGTCGAACAGCTCCTGGACCTCGTCGGCGTACCCCGCGCGGTCCTCGGGCAGCACGTCCTTCAGCTTGAAGACGGACCACAGGGTGTAGCGGATGACCTCGTTGAGGTCCTTGGCCAGCTTGCCCTTGTTCGGGATCCGCTCGGGGGCGGTGGTGGGAGCGTCGTCACTCATGCGGCTATTCTCCCGCTCCGCCGTGCAGGCTCTGCACCGGGTCGGCGGTGAGTTCCTGCACACCGCGCGGATCGCCGCCGAGCTGGTCCACCGCCGCGTACGCGCCGGCGATGCACGCCGGGATGCCGACGCCGTCGTACTGCGCGCCGCACACGACGAGACCCGGCAGCTTGGCGACGTGTTCGCGGACGCGGGCCACGCGCGCGTGGTGGCCGACGGGGTACTGGGGCAGGCCGTCGGTCCAGCGGGTGACGCGGGTCTCCAGGGGCTCGGCGGCCAGCCCGGTGGCCTCGCGCAGGTCGCGGCGGGAGACCTCGACCAGGTCGGCGTCCTCGCGGCGGAGGATCTCCGTCTCGGCGTACCGGCCGACGGAGGTGCGCAGCACCACCACGTCCGGGTCCTGGTCGGCGATCCAGCCCCATTTCTGCGAGGCGAAGGTGGAGGCCTTGATGGTGCGCCCGTCGACGGGCGGGACGAGGAAGCCGCTGCCGTCCGGCAGGGTGACCTCGGCGCGGCGGTAGGCGAGGGTGACCAGGGCCATGGAGGCGTACTCCACGGCCCGCAGCTCGGCGGCGGCCTGCGGGGCCTCGGCGGCCAGCAGTCCGGCGGCGGCCGGGGCGGGGACCGCGACGACCACGGCGTCGGCGCGCAGGACGCGGTCACCGGCCGTCACCCGCCAGCCGCCGCCGGGTTCCCGGCGCAGTTCACTCACCGGGGCCCCCGTGACGATCTCGCCGCCCCGCCGGCGCACCGACTCCGCGACCGCGAGAGGCAGTTGGCCCACGCCGCCCTCGACGCCCATGAACACCGGGCCCGTCTGCCCGCCCGCGGCGGCCTTCGCCTGGATCTCGCGGACCGCCTCCGTCAGGGAGGTGTGGGTGCGGGCGGCCCGGAAGAGCTGGGGGACGGCCGAGCGCATCGAGATGCGGTACGCGTCGCCCGCGTAGACCCCGCCCAGGAGCGGTTCGACCAGGCGGTCGACGACCTCGCGGCCCAGCCGCGCCGCCACGTACTCCCCCACCGCCACGTCGTCGCCGACCTCGGTGCGGGGCAGGTCGGCGTCGCGCTCGATGCGGGCGAGGCCCTCGTCGGACAGGACGCCGGCCAGGGCGGCGGCGGTGCCGGGGACACCCATGACGTGGCCCTTGGGCATGGGGCGCAGGGCGCCCCGGGTCCAGATCGAGGCCGTCGCGGTGGCCGGCGGCTGGAGGCGGTCGGCCAGGCCGGCCTCGCGCGCGAGGTCCACCGCCTCGGGGCGGCGCGCGAGCATCGACTCCGCGCCCAGGTCGACGCGCACGCCCGCGATCTCGCCCGGCAGCAGCTTGCCGCCGACCCGGTCGGACGCCTCCAGCACGGTCACCCGGGCCCCGCGCCCCAGCAGCCGGTGCGCGGCGGCCAGCCCGGCGATGCCCGCTCCGATGACGACGACGTGCCCCGTGTCCGTAGGTGATCCGCTCATGGCTCCACCTTCTCAGACGCCACCGACGGCCGCGCCAGGGCCTTGTGGCCCCAGCGCGACGCGACCGTGACCTCATCGGAACCGTCCGCCCCCAACGCGCCGCGCCGTTCGGGCGTCGAAGAAGCGTCAGTCGTCAACCGACCCTCGGGGGGGTACCGCCAGATGCGCACACCACGATCCCCACGGCCCGTCCAGGCCCTGGCCGCCGTCCTGCTCGCCGCGTCCCTCGCCCTCGCCGGATGCAGCGGCGCGGACGACGCCGGCGGTTCCTCCGGCAGCAAGGCCGACGCCGGCGGCTTCGCGCGGGAGGGGGCGTCCGGCGGCACGGCACGCGGCGCGGACGCCGCCGGCCGGGCCACCGGGACCCCCAGGCTCACCGCGAGCAGCATCATCCGCACCGCCTCCCTCACCGTCCAGGTCGAGGACGTGCCCAAGGCGCTGGACGCGGCCCGCGCCACCGCCGAGAACGCGGGCGGCTACGTCGGCGACGAGACCACCAGCCGGGACTCCGCGGGCCACGAGCGCACCCGGGTCGTGCTGCGTGTGCCCACCGACCAGTACGACGAGGTCCTCACCGACCTCGAGGGCTCGGGCAGGCTGGTCCACCGCACGGCCAAGGCGCGGGACGTCACCGACCAGGTGGTGGACGTCGACAGCCGCATCAGGTCGCAGCGGGCCAGCGTGGCCCGGATCCGGGAGCTGATGGACCGGGCCGGCAAGCTCAGTGACGTGGTCACCCTGGAAGGGGAGTTGAGCAGCCGCGAGGCGGACCTGGAGGCGCTGCTCGCCCGGCAGGCGTCCCTGAAGGACCGCACGAGCCTGGCCACCATCACCCTGTCGCTGTCGCGGACACCGGCGCGGAAGGCCGCCGCGGACGACTCACCCGGCTTCGTGGACGCCCTGACGGGCGGCTGGCACGCGTTCGTCACGATGCTGCGCTGGATCGCCCTGGCCCTCGGCGCCGTGCTGCCCTTCGCGGCACTGGCCGCGCTGCTGGCGCTGCTGTGGCTGCGGGTGGTACGCCCCCGGCTGCCGCGCGCCGCCGCCGTACCGGCGCCCGCCGCCCCGGGGCCGCTGCCGATGGCCCGTCCGGCACCGCGGCCCACCGCGCCGCGGCCCGCGGCCGGGCCGGACGAGCCGGAGGAGCGGGGCTGAGCGGGCTCGAAGTACGCCGTGCCCGTAGCGTGTTCGCATGAGCATGAGCGGTGGGCGGGGCGGAACGGAACGACTGGTCGTGATCGGCGGGGACGCCGCGGGCATGTCCGCGGCGTCGCAGGCACGTCGGTTGCGGGGCCCGGAGGAACTGGAGATCGTGGCCTTCGAACGCGGCCACTTCGCCTCCTTCTCGGCGTGCGGCATCCCGTACTGGGTGGGCGGCGCCGTACCCGAACGCGACCAGCTGATCGCGCGCACCCCGGAGGAGCACCGCGCGCGGGCGATCGACCTGCGCATGCGCACCGAGGTCGTGGAGATCGACGTGGCCGGGCAGCGGGTACGCGCGCGTGACGTCGACTCCGGCGCCGAGTCATGGACGTCGTACGACAAACTCGTCATCGCCACGGGAGCCCGCCCGGTCCGCCCCGACATGCCGGGCGTGGACGCTCCCGGTGTGCACGGCGTGCAGACCCTGGACGACGGCCAGGCCCTCCTCGACACGCTGGCGGGCACGCGCGGGCGCGGCCGCCGTGCGGTGGTCGTGGGGGCCGGTTACATCGGGGTGGAGATGGCCGAGGCGCTGATCGACCGCGGCTTCGAGGTGACGGTCGTCAACCGCGGCGCGGAACCCATGTCGACCCTGGACCCGGACATGGGCCGCCTCGTGCACCGGGCCATGGAGGGCCTCGGCATCACCATGGTGAACGGCGCCGAGGTGACGAAACTGCTCACCGGTGACGACGGCCGGATCCGCGCGGTGGCCACCCAGGCGGCGGAACACCCCGCGGACGTCGTGGTCCTGGGCATCGGCGTCCGCCCGGAGACCACGCTCGCCCGTGCGGCCGGCCTCCCCCTCGGCGCCCGTGGCGGCCTGCTGACCGACCTCTCCATGCGCGTGCGGGGCCAGGAGAACATCTGGGCCGGCGGTGACTGCGTGGAGGTGCTGAACCTGGTCTCCGGCCGGGAGCAGTACGTCCCGCTCGGCACCCACGCCAACAAGCACGGCCAGGTCATCGGCACCAACGCCGGCGGTGGCTACGCCACCTTCCCGGGCGTGGTCGGCACCGCCGTGAGCAAGGTCTGTGACCTGGAGATCGCGCGCACCGGGCTGCGCGAGAAGGACGCCCGCCGGGCCGGCCTCAGGTTCGAGACGGTCACCGTCGAGTCGACCAGCCGGGCGGGCTACTACCCCGGCGCCTCCCCCATGACGGTCAAGATGATCGCCGAGCACCGCACGGGAAGGCTGCTCGGCGTGCAGATCGTCGGCCGGGAGGGCGCGGGCAAGCGGGTCGACGTCGCCGCGGTGGCGCTGACCGCGGGCATGACGGTGGAACAGATGACGTCCCTGGACCTGGGCTACGCCCCGCCGTTCTCACCGGTGTGGGACCCGGTACTGGTGGCGGCGAGAAAGGCGGCGGCGAAGGTGCGGGCTAGCGCCGGCTAGGGCCTGTCTGACCCTTCCCGTCGTCGCCCGGAGGGCGGCCGCGCGGCGTCAGGTGCGTGCTCCGGGGGTCCCCCCCGGCCGAAGGCCGGGGGAGTGCCGGGCCTGCACCCACGTGCGGGATGTACCTGGGTGTGTGTGCCCGGTGCGGCGAGTGGGGGCACCCCCTCTGGGGGAGCGTGCAGGGCGCCGCGCGGCAGACGGGAATCGTCAGACGGGCCCTAGCCCGGGTGCGGGAGCGCGTCCGTGGAGGAGGGGGGCTCAGGCGGTGCCGCTGATCCTCGGCAGCGAGGTCACCGAGGTGTTGGACGTCACGGCCGCGGACTGCTCCCCGGCCGGCTTGGCGTGGGCCGCGGACGGCCTCGAGGACCGCAGCCGCTGGCTCACCGCCTCGTCCAGCGTCACCGGCCGCTGCATCTGCGCGGCCAGCCGTCCCGCCTCCTGGCCGAGCCGCGCGACGTCCTCCCAGGGGAGCCGCACCACGAGGGAGAGCTCCGCCTCGCCGTCGGGCGTGGCGTGCATCGGAGGGGTGATTCGGTCGTTCATCGCCTGATCCTCACGTCGGTTGACGAGAGATACGCACATCCGCCCGGCGGTGTTCACCGATTCGTCCGCCGCATCGCGGGCAGTACTTGTGTGTGGTCATCCCCGTCCATGACGTGAACCCCGTGCGCCGCACCCCCTGGGTGACGTATGCGCTCATCGCCGCGAACGTCCTCGTGTTCCTGTCCACGCCCGGCATAGCCGGGTCCGTGGCCGGGGGCAGCGATCTGGCCCAGCTGTGCCATCTCCAGGCCTTCATGGACCACTACGCGGCCGTGCCCCGAGAGCTGATCCACCATCAGATGCCGCGGGTGGTGCCCACGGGCGACGTCGGCCTGGGCCCGCACGGCCCGGGCTGCGTCGTGGGGCAGCCGCGCTACGACAAGTCGCCGCCGCTGTCGGTGTTCACCGCGATGTTCCTGCACGGCAGCTGGCTGCACCTGCTGGGCAACATGCTGTTCCTGCTGATCTTCGGCAACAACGTCGAGGACCGGATGGGCCACGTCCGGTACTTCCTCTTCTACGTCGTCTGCGGCTACGCCGCCGGGTACGGCTTCGCGCTGTTCAACGCCGACAGCACCGACCCGCTGATCGGCGCGTCCGGGGCGATCGCCGGGGTCCTGGGCGCCTATCTGGTGCTCTACCCGAGGGCCAGGGTGTGGGTGCTGGTCCCGTTCCTGATCTTCCTGCCGCTGCGGCTGCCCGCCTGGGTGGTGCTCGGCTTCTGGTTCGGGCTCCAGGCGGTGTACTCCTCCGGGCACGGCGTGTCCGGTGCCGGCACGGTGGCCTACACGGCGCACGTGGTCGGCTTCCTCGCGGGCATGCTGCTCGCCTGGCCGCTCAAGCCCGGCACCCCGCCCCCGCCGGAGCCGCGCGGCCTGCTGTTCGGCAGGCGGGCCCGGCCCCGGCAGACCTGGCAGACCTGGTAGGTCAGCGGGCGGTGCGGGTGTGCACGTACTCCACGAGCCGGGTCAGCGCGTCCGGGTCGGTGGACGGCATGACTCCGTGGCCGAGGTTGAAGACGTGCCCCTCCAGCCCCGCGGCCGCGTCGAGGACCACGCGGGTCTCGGCCTCGACGACCTCGGTGGGGGCGAACAGGACGGTCGGGTCGAGGTTGCCCTGGAGCGCCTTGCCGGGGCCGATGCGGCGGGCGGCCTCGTCCAGCGGGACGCGCCAGTCGACGCCGACGACGTCCGCGCCGGCCTCGCCCATGAGCCCCAGCAGCTCGCCGGTGCCGACGCCGAAGTGGATGCGCGGGACGCCGTACCCGGCGACGGCTTCGAAGACCTTCGCCGAGGCGGGCATCGCCGAGCGGCGGTAGTCGGCGGGGGCCAGCGCGCCGGCCCAGGAGTCGAACAGCTGCACCGCCGAGGCGCCCGCCTCGATCTGCACCTTCAGGAAGGCGGCGGTGATGTCCGCGAGGCGGTCGAGCAGGTCGGCCCACAGCTCGGGGTCGCCGTACATCATCGCCTTGGCGTTCTCGTACGTACGCGAGGGGCCGCCCTCGACCAGGTAGCTCGCGAGGGTGAACGGAGCGCCCGCGAAACCGATGAGGGGCGTGCTGCCGAGCTCCCGGGTGAGCAGGCCGATCGCCTCGGTGACGTAGGAGACGTCCTCGGGGGTGAGGTCACGCAGCCGGGCGAGGTCGGCGCGGGTGCGGACGGGCTGCTCGACGACCGGGCCGACGCCGGGCTTGATGTCGAGGTCGAGACCGATGGCCTTCAGCGGGACGACGATGTCGCTGTAGTAGACCGCCGCGTCCACGTTGTGCCGGCGCACCGGCTGGAGCGTGATCTCGGTGACCAGCTCGGGCCGCATGCACGACTCCAGCATCGGGATGCCCTCGCGCACCTTGCGGTACTCCGGCAGGGAGCGCCCCGCCTGCCGCATGAACCACACGGGCGTGTGCGGCACGGGCTCGCGCCTGCACGCCTTGAGGAAGGCGGAGTCGTGGGTCAGGGACGGCCGGGTCGGCTGCCGGCCCGTGGAGGTCTCATGGGCGGTCTCATTGGCACTCACGGGGAAAGTCTCGCACGGCGGCGCCGGGAGTCCCGCCGGGGTGCGGCGGCCGGCGGCGCGGGGTGTCTGCCCCGCACGACGCCCCGCTTCCCCTTACTCTTCCCCGCATGGCTGCGGCTCAGGGACGACTGTCGGACGGCGCTGGCGGGATGGACGACGAGAAGGACACGGGGGAGGCGGACCGGAACGACGGCAATGCGGCTCCGCCGGCCTTCCGGGCCGCGGTGGAGGCGCTGCGGGCCGCGCGGCTGCGGCCCCAGGTCGAGGTGGACCCGGCACCGGCCCCGCAGCGGCTCGCCCCGTTCGCGTACGCCCTGGAGGCCGCGGTCGTCGACGGCGGCCAGGACCTCGCCGACGGCCGTCTGGTGCTGCTGCACGACCCGGCGGGGCACGACGCCTGGCGGGGCACCTTCCGGCTGGTGACGCTGGTGCGGGCCGAGCTGGAGCCGGAGATGGCGGCCGATCCGCTGCTGCCCGAGGTGTGCTGGTCGTGGCTGACCGGCGCCCTCCAGGCGCGCGGGCTCGGGTACGGCGACCCGAGCGGCACCGTCACGCGGGCGAGTTCGCACTACTTCGGCGGGCTGTCCGAGCGGCCCGCCGCCTCGCAGATCGAGATCCGGGCCTCCTGGACGCCCCGCGAGGGCATGGGCGGGGTGCCGGACACCGCCGCCCACCTCGCGTCCTGGTGTGATCTGCTGGCCCAGGTCGCGGGCCTGCCGCCGGCCGCCCCCGGTGACGCGTCCGTGGTGAGCCTGCCGCAGCGCAGGGGGCCGCAGTCCCGCTGACCCCGCCGGCCTCACCGACCTCAACGCCCCACCGACCCCGCGGTCCCTCCGCCCCGCCGGCATCACCGGTGGGGCGTTCGCGTCTGACGGGCCGTCGCGCGACGCACCCTTCATTGACCATCTCTTTGTCGATACGGCCACTTTCGGAACTCGAATCGCACCCGCTCGAACCCACCCGGTCTTCGGATGATCGACCGCGTGTCCGAATTGCACGGATTGTTACTCACCGGATCGTGATCATTTCCTAAAGGCGAGCGGGTTTGGTGCCGAAGACGACTGTGACCTTGAAATCACGGTTCGTCCCGGCTTCATCCCCACGAGCCGGCCCCGTCCCCGCACCCCAGGAGGCCTGGTGTCCGTTCTCCTCGAGCAGCCCGCAAGCCTGGTCGCCTACCGCCCGAACAAGCCGACCGCCATGGTGGTCGTGGCCGATCCGCGCGTCCGCTCCACCGTCACCCGCCACCTGTGGGCGCTCGGTGTGCGCGATGTCATCGAGGCCTCGTCCATCGCGGAGGCTCGTCCCCGCATCGGCAACCCCCGCGACATCTGCGTCGCCGACGTCCACCTTCCCGACGGCTCCGGCCTGACCCTGCTGTCCGAGACCCGCGCCGCGGGCTGGCCCAACGGCCTGGCACTGTCCGCCGCCGATGACATCGGCGCCGTGCGCAACGCCCTGGCCGGCGGGGTCAAGGGCTACGTCGTCACCGGCACCCGCACCAACATCGGGCTCCCCACCCGGCCGGGCGCCGCCCCCATCGGCGCCGGCGCCCGTATGCACCGCCGCCCCCCGGGCGCACCGAGCCACCCGGGCGGCTACCGCGAACTGTCCGGCCGGGAGGTCGAGGTGCTGCGCCTGGTCGCCGAGGGCCAGTCGAACAAAGCGATCGGCGTCTCGATGGGCCTGTCCGCCCTCACCGTCAAGAGCCACCTCGCCCGCATCGCCCGCAAGCTCGGCACGGGCGACCGGGCCGGAATGGTGGCGGTGGCCCTGCGCACCGGGATCATCCACTGACCCTCGTCCACTGACCTCATAACCGTTCGCCCATGTGAACCAGGCATTTCACCCGCCCGACCGATTCCTGACTGGATTACGACCCTCCGACGCCCGTCGACGGAACGTTCCGTCGACGGGCGCTGTCCACACACAGATACCCTTGACATGTGACCGACGCCCAAGAGACCGCAGCAGACATGCCACTGCGCACCACCGGAGGAACCCCTCCGGACGACGGCGGATCCTCTGCGACGGCGGCGCCGGTCCCCTTGCTCGAGCCCCGCGAGGGCATCCCCCCGGTGATCGCCGACGAGACCGCGCTGGCCGAGGCGGTCGCCGCCTTCGCCGCGGGCAGCGGCCCCGTCGCCGTCGACGCCGAACGCGCCTCCGGCTACCGCTACGGACAGCGCGCCTATCTGGTGCAGCTGCGCCGCGAGGGGGCCGGGACCGCACTGATCGACCCCGTCGCCTGCCCCGACCTGTCCGCCCTCGGCGACGCGCTGGCCGGCACCGAGTGGGTGCTCCACGCGGCCACCCAGGACCTGCCCTGTCTGCGCGAGATAGGCATGATTCCCGGCCGCCTGTTCGACACCGAGCTGGCCGGTCGGCTCGCCGGCTTCCCACGGGTCGGTCTCGGCGCGATGGTCGAGGGCGTCCTGGGCTTCGTACTGGAGAAGGGCCACTCCGCCGTCGACTGGTCGACCCGGCCGCTGCCCGAGCCGTGGCTCAGGTACGCCGCGCTGGACGTCGAGCTGCTCGTCGACCTGCGCGACGCGCTGGAGAAGGACCTGGACCGGCAGGGCAAGCTGGAGTGGGCGCGGCAGGAGTTCGACGCCATCGCGGCCGCGCCGCCCGCCGAGCCGCGCAAGGACCCCTGGCGCCGTACGTCCGGCATGCACAAGGTCCGCCGCCGGCGCCAGCTGGCCGTCGTGCGCGAGCTGTGGCAGACGCGGGACCGGATCGCCCAGCGGCGGGACGTGTCCCCGGGCAAGGTGCTCAGCGACGCCGCCATCGTCGAGGCGGCCCTCGCCCTGCCGGCCCATGTGCACGCCCTGGCCGGGCTGAACGGATTCGGTCACCGGATGGGACGGCGGCAGCTGGAGCAGTGGCAGGCCGCGGTGGACCGCGCCAGGGCGCTTCCCGAAGCCCAGCTGCCGCAGCCGGGACAGCCGGTCGCGGGGCCGCCGCCGCCCAGGGCCTGGGCGGACAAGGACCCGTCCGCCGCGGCGCGCCTGTCGGCCGCCCGGGCGGGGGTGTCCTCGCTGGCCGAGCGGCTCGGCATGCCCCAGGAGAATCTGATCACCCCGGACACGGTGCGGCGGCTCTGCTGGGAGCCGCCGAAGAGTGTGGACGACGAGTCCGTGGGTGCCGCGCTGTCCGGGTACGGTGCGCGGGCCTGGCAGGTGGAACTGGTGACGCCGGTGCTCGTCGCCGCGCTGGCCGCCACGGGGACCGAGTCGCCGTAGGGGCCTGTCGTGCGGCGGCTGCGCCTCGTCCGTGGCGGGTCGCGCAGTCCCCCGCGGCCCTCGGGGACGTCGATATCGCGCCAAGATCTCGGGACGGCATGGCACGGTTCTGTCTTCTCCGCGATGAGCCATGACGTACACGGATCCGGCGCGGACGCGGCCCGCACCCTGTTCGGGGTGATCAGGGGCGGCGGCCCGGGGACCCATCCGGTGCCCACACCGGTGCCGACGCCACGGGGATCGACCGCACCGCCGTCGGTGTGACCTTCACCGCTTGGGCCGGTGGGACTGGGCAGCTACGTTACCCACAAGTAGCATGGGTGCTGAGCGCGCGCTCAGCGGTTGCGCGCCGCAGCAGTGCCATCCCGCACCCTGGAGGAGAGCCATCGTGCCTCGTACCGTCAGGGACGTCGTCTTCGTCGACGGCGTCCGCACCCCGTTCGGCAAGGCGGGCCCGAAGGGCATCTACCACGAGACCCGCGCCGACGACCTCGTCGTGAAGGCGATCCGGGAGCTGCTGCGCCGCAACCCCGGGCTCGACCCGAAGAAGATCGACGAGGTCGCCATCGCCGCGACCACGCAGATCGGCGACCAGGGCCTGACCCTCGGCCGCACCGCCGGCATCCTCGCCGGTCTGCCCCAGTCGGTGCCCGGGTACTCCATCGACCGCATGTGCGCGGGCGCCCTGACCGCCGTGACGACCACGGCCGGTTCGATCGCGTTCGGCGCGTACGACGCCGTCATCGCCGGCGGTGTCGAGCACATGGGCCGTCACCCGATGGGCGAGGGCGTGGACCCCAACCCGCGCTTCGTGTCGGAGAAGCTGGTCGACGAGTCCGCCCTGTTCATGGGCATGACCGCGGAGAACCTGCACGACCGGTACCCGCACATCACCAAGCTGCGCGCCGACGAGTACGCCGTGCGCTCCCAGGAGAAGGCCGCCAAGGCGTACGCCAACGGCAAGATCCAGGCCGACCTGGTACCGATCTCGGTACGCCGCACCAGCCCGGAGGCCGGGGAAACGGGCTGGGGCCTGGTCACCGCCGACGAGCCGATGCGCCCGGGCACGACCCTGGAGAACCTCGCCGGTCTCAAGACGCCGTTCCGCGTGCACGGCCGGGTCACCGCCGGTAACGCGGCCGGTCTGAACGACGGCGCCACCGCCTCGATCATCGCGTCCGAGGACTTCGCCCGCGAGAACGGCCTGCCGGTCAAGATGCGCCTGGTCTCCTACGCCTTCGCGGGCGTGGAGCCGGAGGTCATGGGCTACGGCCCGATCCCGGCCACCGAGAAGGCCCTCGCCAAGGCCGGCCTGTCCATCGAGGACATCAACCTCTTCGAGATCAACGAGGCCTTCGCCGTCCAGGTCCTGGCCTTCCTCGACCACTACGGCATCGCCGACGACGACGAGCGCGTCAACCAGTACGGCGGCGCCATCGCCTTCGGCCACCCGCTGGCCTCCTCCGGCGTCCGCCTGATGACGCAGCTGGCCCGCCAGTTCGAGGAGCAGCGACACGTCCGCTACGGCCTGACCACCATGTGCGTCGGCTTCGGCATGGGCGCGACGGTCATCTGGGAGAACCCGCACTTCGACGGAGGCGACAAGTGAGCACCACCGCTGAACTCCTGAAGGGCGCGGCCGAGCTGTTCCCGGACGAGGTCGTCACGCAGGCGCACGTACGCCACTTCGACCTCCCCCTGGGCACGGGACGCTTCGCCCTCATCACCCTGGACAACGGCCTGGACCACACCAAGCCGACCACCTTCGGCCCGGCCTCGCTGGCGAACCTGAACACCGCCATCGACCAGGTCGAGAAGGAAGCCGCGGACGGCGAGATCGTCGGTGCCGGCATCACCGGCAAGCCGTTCATCTTCGCGGTCGGCGCCGACCTCAAGGGCGTCGAGCTGCTGAAGGAGCACAAGGACGCGCTGGCCATCGGCAAGGGCGGCCACGAGGTCTTCAAGCGGCTGTCGAAGCTGGCCGTCCCCACCTTCGCCTACTACAACGGCGCGGCGATGGGCGGCGGCGTCGAGGTCGGCCTGCACTGCACCTACCGCACGGTGTCGGCGGCGCTGCCCGCCTTCTCGCTGCCCGAGGTCTTCCTGGGCCTGGTCCCCGGCTGGGGCGGCTGCACGCTGCTGCCGAACCTGATCGGCGCCGACAAGGCCGTCTCGGTCATCATCGAGAACAGCCTCAACCAGAACAAGCAGCTGAAGGGCCAGCAGGTCTACGAGCTCGGGATCGCCGACGCCGTCTTCGAGGGCGCCGACTTCCTCGAGCAGTCGCTGATCTGGACGGCGGCCGTCCTCAAGGGTGAGCTCGTCGTCGAGCGCCCGGCTATCGACCGCGGCGAGGCCTGGGACCAGGCCGTCGCCAGGGGCCGTTTCATCGCGGACTCCAAGGTGCACGGCGCGGCCCCGGCCGCCTACCGCGCCCTCGACATCATCGCCGCCGCCAAGAACGGCGACCTCCAGCAGGGCTACGACGCCGAGGACCAGGCCCTCGCGGACCTCATCATGGGCGGCGAACTGCGCGCGGGCATCTACGCGTTCAACCTCGTCCAGAAGCGTGGCAAGCGCCCGGCGGGCGCCCCGGACAAGAGCCTGGCCCGTCCGGTCACCAAGGTGGGCGTGGTCGGCGCGGGCCTGATGGCCTCGCAGCTCGCCCTGCTCTTCCTGCGCCGCCTGGAGGTCCCGGTCGTCCTCACGGACATCGACCAGGAGCGCGTCGACAAGGGCGTGGGCTACGTCCACGCCGAGATCGACAAGCTGCTCGGCAAGGGCCGCATCGGCCAGGACAAGGCGAACAGGCTGAAGGCCCTGGTCACCGGCGTCCTGGACAAGGCCGAGGGCTTCGCGGACGCCGACTTCGTCATCGAAGCGGTCTTCGAGGAGATCGGCGTCAAGCAGCAGGTGTTCGCGGAGGTCGAGGCCGTGGCCCCGGCGCACGCGATCCTCGCCACCAACACCTCCTCCCTCTCCGTGACGGAGATGGCGTCGAAGCTCCAGCACCCCGAGCGGGTCGTCGGCTTCCACTTCTTCAACCCGGTGGCGGTCCTCCCCCTTCTGGAGATCGTCCGCGGCGAGCGGACGGACGACGCGTCGCTCGCGACCGCCTTCGCCGTGGCCAAGAAGCTGAAGAAGACCGCGGTCCTGGTCAAGGACGCTCCTGCGTTCGTCGTCAACCGGATCCTGACCCGCTTCATGGGCGAGATCCAGAACGTCATCGACGAGGGCACGCCGGTCGAGGTGGCGGAGAAGGCGGTCGAGCCCCTCGGCCTGCCGATGTCTCCCCTCGTCCTGCTGGAGCTGGTCGGCCCGGCGATCGGCCTGCACGTCTCGGAGACCCTCAACCGCGCCTTCCCGGACCGCTTCACGGTCTCCGAGAACCTCGCCGCCGTCGTCAAGGCGGGCAAGCGCGGCTTCTACGTCTACGACAGCGGCAAGCCCGAGCTGGACCCGGAGGTCGCCGCGCTCCTGAAGCAGGGCGACACGGTCCTGACGGAGGAGCAGGTACGCGCCCGCGTCCTCGACGCGGTGGCCCAGGAGATCGGCCTGATGCTCGACGAGGGTGTCGTCGCCGAGGCCCAGGACATCGACCTCTGCCTCATCACCGGCGCCGGCTGGCCCTTCCACCTGGGCGGCATCACGCCGTACCTGGACCGCGAGGGCGTCTCGGAGCGCGTGAACGGAAGGAAGTTCCTGGCTCCTGGCGTGGCCGGCGTCCCGGCGTAGCCGACCGGCCGACCGGTGAACTCCGTACGACCGGCCGACCGGTGAACTCCGTACGGACCCACGATGCCCGGCGCACCGACCGGTGCGCCGGGCATCGGCGTGCCGGCGGAATCGTTCCCGTGCGACCGGATCAGTACCTCCATGCCAGAGGCGCCAGGGCCAGGAACACCAGGCAGCCGACCGCGACCACCACAGTGCCCAGCACGTCCGTACCTCTCCCGGCTGTCGGCGCGGGAGCCAGCCAGAACCGCAACAGCCGGTTGACCAGCGGCATCACCGCCCAGGTCAGCAGAGCGACGCTGACGATGTTGCTGACGAAGAGCATCGCGTACACGGGGAGTCCAGCAGCCAGGAGCGCGTTGTTCACCGTCCGCGACAGGAGAACGACGACCGGATAGATGGCCAGGAACACGGCCATGGCCTGCTTCCAGTTGGGAACGGCCACCTTGCCGGTGTCGCCTTCGGTGCCGAACCATCCGCTGAACGCCGAGCCGACCCGGCGCACCTCGTAGGAGCCGACCGCATCAGCGCCCTCCTCGAGCAGCTTCCTGCGCGCCTCGGAGCCGAGCCAGTTCTCGAGGTGTTCGCGGGTGTCGAACCGGAACACCACGACCCAGTTCTCCTCGATCCCCGGTACCGGCCGGAAGCGTTCGAGCCCCATGTAGCCCGGGAACTTCTCCTGGACCTTCTCCAGCTTGTGCTGCCAGTGCAAGTAGTCGCGCTCCCGGCCGGGGGCGATGTGATGGGAGACGACCACCGTCACGCCCTTCTGCACCGGAGGCTCACCGACCAGCACCTCCTGGGTCTCCGGCCCCTCGAAAAAGGAGCGTCCCTGGTCCAACATCCCTTGTCTCTCGGGAGAGTTCAGCCAGGTCGTGAGCTGGTCGGCCTGCGTGAAACTGTAGGTGACGGTCCACTCGTGCTGTGCGCTATCACCGGGCGGGTAGATCTCCTGACCCTCGAAGCCCGGAAAGTCCCGCGCCAGCGCGGTCAGCCGGTCCTGCCACCGCTGGTAATCGCTCTCGCGACCCTGGCGCACCCTCTGCGTGAGGAACACGGTGGCGCTCTCATGCCCACGGCTTGCAGCGGTCTCCACATCAATTACGCTAGCAATCGGGGCGAAGGGTGGCAAAAGGGCCCCTGTCGGGTACGCCGGTCCACCCCATCCGCAGTGCGCCGCAGAGCGCATGGAATCCCACGGTGCGATGGAGAACCGATGTCTGACACGGGTCTGGCGTCAGCGGCGTTGCGCAGCACCGACAGCCGAGCTGACGGATACACCATGGAACTGGGTCTCCTCAACAAGGGCGAGCGCGAACTGACCTCCTGGCGTGCGACGATCACGATGCCCGAGGGCGCGAGCGTGGTCGCCCGCGAGGGCACGGCAGTCGCCCACGATCCCGGGTCGCGTGACTTCACCGTGCGGCCCGAGCCGGGCACGCCGCTCGCTCCGTCCGAGCGCCGGACGACGGCCGTGGAGGTCCGGGGTACCACGCGCGCTCCCGCGGTCGCCCGGTTCACCGCCGAGGCGGCCGACGGCACCACGGTCCAGGCGCCGGTGGCGCTGATGGCCGCGGTGGTGGACGGCGAGAGTCGCGAGGCCGACGAGAGCACCTGGCCCGGCGCCACCACCACCGACACGGGACCGTCCGGGACCGAGGCGAAGGCCGACACCGGCGAAGTCGGGGCCGGGGGCGGCGCGGGCGGCGGCGGAGGCGGCGGCGCAACGACCAAGTTCCGCGTGAGCTTCGAGTGGGAGAACGACTCCGGCGGTGGCGGCGGCGCGGGCGGCGGGATGAACCAGGGGGCGAGTGGCGTAGGGGTCGGACCGCAGGCGCTGGGAACCCAGGGCGCCGCAAGCGACGGCCAACCGACCGCGGACTGGCAGCAGTACCAGCAGAAGTACCAGCAGAGCAGTCAGCAGAGCAGTCAGCAGACCAGTGCGGCGCATCCTCTCGACGAGCAGATCAAGGAACTCGGCGAGCGGGTGGCGAAACTGGAAGGAGGAAGCTCGTGACTCCCTCGAGCGACTGGACGCAGTGGGCGAAAGGCACCGCACCACCCGCCCCCGGCACCTCTCCGGCCGGATCCGGAAGCACCTCTCCGGCCGGTTCCGGCGGCGACTGGACGCAGTGGGCCGGCGGTGGGGAGAAACCACCCGTCCCGGCCGGTACCAGCCCCTTCCCGTACACGGTGCGCTGCCCCATCGGCCCCGACTCCTCGGCCGCCCGGGTGACGCTGCCGAGCGAGGCCGGCGCGGGGACGACGTTCCTCACCGACGTGGGCGTGGAGGGCTCCGGCGACGGCGCGCTTCCCAGCCCCCGGGGTTACGAAGTGCCGGATCCGGCCACCGTGCTGGTCCACCTCACCGGTGACGGTGATGTCACCACCGGGCCGGAGTACGAGCCGGCCCCGTATCCCGGCGGCAAGAAGAAGGCCGTCCCGCCGGCTGCGGGCCAGCCGTTCGTCACCGTGCTGGTGGTGCCGCCCCCGTTCGATTACTGAGCGCTCGCCACAGCGGGGCGACCCCGACGTGGACGACTCCCGGCTCCGTGCCGTCGCTGTCGCTGTCGCGGCATGACCGGCCCAGGATGCCGACGGCCAGGCGGGAGGTGTCCCTCGGGGGCGTCGCGCGGGACGCAGGTGACGACGTCCGGATCGTGGCTCGTCATCAGCCGACCCTCTCCGGCGCTGAGTTCGAGGAGGCGGAAGTCACCGGCCGAGGTGTCGACGCGTACGGAGCCGAACTCGCTGAGGACCGCGGCGGCCTGCTCGACGGGGCCGGCGGCAGGGGGGTCGGGCACCACGCAGGCGCCGTGCTCGAACAGCACCCATGACGTGCCGGAGCCGGTGAGCACAGCACGGCTCCCGCCGCGCCTGCTCAGCCCACCTTCTGCCACGGGCCGAAGCCGATCGAGCCGCGTCCGGCCTGGCGGGCTGTGGCCAGACGGCCGTCCGGGGCGAGGATCGCGATCACGGCGCGGCCGAGGGCGTCGAAGGCCGCAGCGGGGGCATGGGCCGGAGGGCCGCCGAGGTCGTCGGTGGAGAGTTCCTGCCACGGGTGGTCGCCGGGGAGGAAGCGGTAGGCGATGCCGCCGGGGTCGCCGATGGTGGCCACCAGGGTCCCGGCCTCCGGGTCCGGGCCGGGGGCACAGGCGATGGCGCCGAAACCGCCCCGTCCACCGATGGACACGGCCGGCCTGTTCCACTGACCGCCCGGCGCGTCTTCCTGGGCCATGAGCAGCCGCCCCGTCTCGGGCTGCCGGTAGACCGTCATGACCCGGCCGTTGGGCTGCACGGCGGCGGCGGGGGGCGAGGCGGGGACCGTGAGCCGGAAGCGGGGGCCGCGCCGCAGCGGCCGGTCGTACGACGCCTGGGACCAGTGGAAGACCCCGTCCCGGCTGGCCGCGAAGACCTCCACCCGGCCGTTGGGCGCGGTCACCGCCGCGAGGCCCTCCTGGAGTTCGTGGCCGCGCAGGTCCGTCCACGCGCCCCACACACCGTCGGTCTCCTGGACGCGGGTGTGCAGACCCTGCCCGCCGTTGCGTACGAAGAGGTGCAGGCGTCCCATCGCGTCACGGGCGACGGCCGGCGCGCCCAGATGCCGGTCGCGCCCGGGGTTGCCGGCCGAGGGGTTGCCCAGGATCGTCCACCCGCTGAACCGCCCGTCCCGCTCGGTCTGTTCGAGCACCGTGATCTCCCGCCGCTGGGAGTGGTCCGGTCCCAGGTGCGACATGCGCCGGGCGAAGACCTGCCAGCGGCCGTCCGGGGTCAGGCTCGCGGCCAGTCCCGGGGAGAGCGGTCCGCCGCCCAGGAAGAACGGTCCGCGCCACTGGGCGTTCCCCGGCTGGGTCTCCAGCCACACCGCGGCCTGCTGGTTGATGACGGCGAACGCGGTCAGGCGGCCGCGGGCGTCGCGTCCGAGCCAGGGTCCGTGCGGATGGCGCGGGGTGGTGCTCTGTACCCAGCCCGTGGTGCGCGCGCTCCAGCCGACCGCGTAGTCGCCGCTGCCGGCGGGATCGCCGCAGTCGTATCCGTCTGCCGCGCCGTAGACGTTGAGGAAGTACTCCTTGAGCGAGACGGCTCGCGGGCCCAGTGTGTACGGCCACCGTTCGTTGGCGTAGCCGCGGAAGGCCTCGACCACGAAGGCCCGGCCCTCGCCGGGTCCCTGGTAGCGGTCCAGCGCGAGCGCGGAGAAGAGACCGGCCGCGGTGTGGTCGCAGTGGTCGGCGAGATCGCCGAAGTCGTGGTGCTGGGGGAACCGTTCGTCGTGGACCAGGCGGTCCGGATCCGGGTCCATGATGCGTACGAGAGTCGGCCGGACGAGGTCGAGGAGCTGGACCAGTGTGTCCACCAGCCCGGCGCGCGTGTACCAGAACCGCTCGTTCACCAGGCCGCCGCTCACCGCGAGCGTGGGGATCCGGTCGACCTCCTCCTGCCAGAGCACGTGCAGGCTGCGCGGCGGTCCGTCGGGCGTGCCGTGCTGGCGGAGGTTGAGGAACACCAGCTTGACCCAGGGCGCGTCGGCCAGGGTGTGGACCTCGGCGGCGGCGCCGCCCGCGGTGGGCAGGGTGGACCCGGTCCAGGGTGCGGTGCGGTCGCCGAGGGCCATCGCGCCGTACGCGGCCCTGATGCCGTTCTGCCTGGCCTTCGCGTAGGCCTCCCGGTCCTCGGCGCAGGGCGCGACCTGCCAGGGCCGGGGGTTGCGTCCGTCGGCGTCTCCGCTGGTCAGGTAGACCGTCGTGGTGGGGGTGCCCGCCTTGATCGCCTGGAAGGTCACGGGGTTCATGAAGTACAGGTCGTCATCCGGGTGGGCCACGATCTGCAGGACGGAGGCGGGGCTGGACACGGTGGATCGTCCTTCTTCGCTCGGGTCGGGTTCTTCGCTCGGGTCGGTAGGGGTCAAAGCGGCCATCCGGGCAGATAGCCGGCGCGAGCGCGCCGGTTGCGTACGGAGCCCGTCTCGAACTGGCTCGCCACCGGGAAGTAGCTCGGCAGGAAGGCCGCGAGGATGGCGTCCTGCTCCTCCTCCGACACGTCACCGTCGTGGTAGTCGTTGAGGCAGAACACGTCGTGGGGGCGCGCGGTCAGGATCCGGTTCAGCCGCGGGCCGTGCTCGGCGAGCCCGATGTTGACGAATCCGCAGGAGATGCTGCCCGGCACGCTGCGCCGGGTGAAGAAGCCGTAGTAGTGGTGCAGTGACGAGGCGACCGACACGTCACTGCGGCTGCGCAACTGGGCGCGCGCCGTGGCCGTCATCTCCTCGGCGTAGTCGCGCTCGATGTCGGCGAGCACGCTGCGGCGCAGCGGATACGGGGCGTGCAGGAACGCGTGCGTCAGCGTGTGCCCGAAGGACCGCTCGATCAGGGCCCGGTTGTTCTTCGCGGCGGTGATGTTGAACTCGTCCTCGTCCGAGACCGGGGACATCGGCACGGCCGTGGGAGACAGGAAGTGCTTGGCCTGCCCGTTGCCCAGGAAGAACATGCCGGGCTGGACGGTCCGCCCGAGGAGCATGTCGTCGTTGAAGTAGAGGAAGTGCTCGGCCAGCCCCTCGATGTGGTGCAACTGGCTCTCGATGGCGTGCGAGTTGTACGTGGGCAGCGTTCCCCGGTCGCCGAAGATCTCCGTGTGGTCGATGACGCGCACCCGGGGGTGGGAGACGTCCAGCCAGTGCGGGATCTGCCGGTCGGTGACGAGGTAGATGTTCCGGATCCACGGGGCGTACATGTCGATGGAGCGCAGGGAGTAGCGCAGTTCGTCGCGGTCTCGGAAGCGGGCGGCGCTGGTGGCCGAGTCCTGGGTGTCCAGGCCCTTGGCCGCCAGAACCGCGTTCTTCCGCTCCAGCCAGTCGATGTCGGCGCCGTTCACCCAGGTGTAGACGGCGTCCACAGGGAAGTCGACGTCGCCGACGATCGTCTGGTTGAAGGCCACGAGGGTGGGGTATCGACGACCCCCCAGGGTCATCGTGCTGCGCCGCATGGCGCTGTGCGGGACCCGGTCACCGATCAGGGTCCGCGTGGGGGCCCTGAGGTGGTCCTCGTCGTCCGGCTCGTCCTGCCAGAAGCTGATGGTGCAGCCGTAGACCGCGCCGAGGCGCAGCGTGCGGGACGGGGAGACGACGCTCTGGTACACGCGGATGCCCGAGCAGGGGATGGCGGCGTAGTCGCCCAGCAGGGCCACCAGGCCGGTCGCGATCGTCTTCTGGCCCTCGCTGAGCACGGAGGCGTAGACGGGCTCGTCCGCGTAGCGGTCGGCGAGCGTCTTGAGGACGGCCTCGCGGTAGTCCGCGTGCACGGCGACGGTGTGCCGCACCATGCGGTCGCGTACCACCATGTACGGGATGCCGGCGCCTTCCAGGGCGTTCGCGGCCAGCGCGAGGTTCGCCTGGACCACGTCCCACGGCGACTCCCATTCCAGCAGTCGGCAGACCTGGCCGCCGTCGTGCACCAGGCCCCGTCGCTCGAGCAGGCGCTGCTCCAGCGCGCGCTGGGCGCTGGAGCGGACCGATCCGGGGGGTACGGGCGCGGCCTTCGGCAGAGCGCCGTCCGGGCCGCTGAGGTAGGCGTGAACCGCCTGGCGTTCGGCCTTCGCCAGGTCGCGCCGCCCGCTGTCCCGCTCCGCCACGAGGTCGTAAAAAAGCCGCTCCCAGTGGGAGGTCACCACGGCGGACGAGAACCGGCCGGCGGAGGCAAGGGCCGCCGCTCCCATCCGGCGGCGCAGCCCGGAGTCCTCGATGAGCGACACCAGCGCGGAGGCCAGCGCGTCGGTGTCGCCCAGGGGGACCAGGAGACCGGTGTGGCCGTCGATCACCACTTCCCGCGGGCCGTTGGGCGCGTCGTAGGCGACGACCGGGACGCCCGCCGCCTGCGCTTCCGCAAGCACCAGCCCGAAGGCCTCGGTGCGCGAGGTGAGCAGGGCGATGCTGGCCTTGGCCCACTCCTCGGTCAGATGGCGGGAGTTACTGTTGAGCTGCACGCAGTCGTGCAGGCCGAGCATGTCCATCTGCCGGCGCAGGGCGCCGCTGAGCGGACCGTCCCCGAAGATGCGCAGCTGCCAGTCGGGGTGGAGCGGTGCCACCTTCGCCCAGGCTGTGAGGGCGTGGTCGATCTGCTTCTCCTCGACGAGCCGGCCGGCGATGATCACGGTCCGGGTCTGCAGGGTCGACCGGGGCCGGAACCCGCTGGGCAGGGCGTTCGGCACCACCTCCAGGCGGGGAGCGGTGGCGCCGAGGGTCTCGGCGAACCATTCCCGGGTCCGGTCGCTGAGCACGGCCAGCGCGTCCAGCCGGGCGGCGTACCGCAGCAGGGGTTCACCGGTCGGGCCACGCAGCTCCGAGACCCGGTGCTCCTGGTGCACGGTGATCACCCGGGCCGGGGCGAGCCGGACCGCCAACGCCATCAGCGCGGGCGTCGTGGTGATGAGGACGTCGGTGTCAGTCTGCTGGAGGGCGAGTTCGAGTTCGACATCGCTGAGCCGGCTGAAGACGGGCTCCCAGGACCGGTCGACGATGTCGCTGGGCAGGGCGGCCAGAGCGGACCACACCGTGTCGTCCACGGCGCTGGGCCGCAGCGGCCGGGGCATGTCCCCGGTGAGGTCGACCAAGTAGTCGACCCGCACGCGTTCGTCCGGCTGGAAGAACTGTTCGGGCTTGCTCTTGAAGACGCTGAGGACGCGGACCTGGTGCCGGGCCGCGAGTTCGGACGCCTGGTTGAACACGGCCTTCTCGGTGCCGCCGACGGCATCGGCCGTGGTCAGCAGGAATGTGATGTTCACTTTTCGGGATTCAGTCTGCCTCGGGCATGCGCGTGCAGGTGACCCGGAGGTTGCCTGCGGGGGTGTAGCGCGGTTGGACGATCACGGGGGTGCGGCCGGCCGGGGTCATGGCCATGCTGCGCATGGCGAAGACGCGCCGCGGGTTGCGGACGTCGTGCAGCCGTCTGCCGAGCCGCAGCGACGGCCCGGTCTCCTGGCACAGCACGATGTCCCAGTGCTCCGGTATGGAGGAGCGTGGCTCCATCCGGTCGAGCGGCACATCGGTCCGGTAGGTGTCCGGCCCCAGAGGGCGGACGGGCTGCCGGATCCGGCGCCCGGCGGCGACGAACTCGGCCCACGGGGTGTCCACCCGGGTGCCCAGCACCCGGCAGTCGACGGTGACTCCGGCGTGCGACATGTGCACCTTGACCACCTCGACGGCCGGCCGCGCGGCCGAGTTGACGATCCGGGCGGTGCCGGTGACCGTGCGTCCGACGCGGTGGCGTGCGCCGGTGATCGGGGAGGCCTCCATGGGCTTGGTCGGGCCCTCGTAGGGAACCGGCGGCTGTGGCAGCAGCAGCGCCACCGAGCGGCACCGGTGCCCGGTGTACATCCGCAACCGGAGTTTCCACCGTCCGGGCCCGGCGGGCACGCCGCCGACCTCCTCGCCCATCAGGATCGCGGCGTCCATGAGGAGTTCGCCGGCCGGCCCCTGGTACACGCGCGCCTCGGCGAGATGCCGCCTGCGGCCCCGGCGGAGCACGACGGCCGCACGGTCGGGCAGCGGGCAGGAACGGGGCAGTACCGCGTGCAGGTTCACGGTCTGGCCATCGAGGACGGCCGCGTACCGCAGCTGCGCGGTGCGGTTCTTCCGCAGGGGCACGAACAGGCGCAGCATCAGCCGCAGGCGCAGTGCGGCGAAGAGGGCGCGCGGACCGCGCGGCACGGCCTCTGTTCCGCCGGACGACGTGGCGTGCTTCGCGATGGACGTGGTCATGCCCCCACTCCGTCCAGTTCCGCGGCCGGGGCCACCCGCGGTGCGGGTATGCCGGTGACGCGCTCGTAGGGGCTCGGCACAGGGAAGTAGGCGTTCAGGAAGTCCGCGACCATACGGTCCTGGGCCCCGGGGTCGGCGACCGCCACGGTGTCGTTGATGCAGAAGGTGTCGAAGTCGCGCCTGGCGAGCAGCGTGCCCAGCCGACGCTGGGCCAGGTCGTCCGCGAGGTCGATGTACTGGTACCGGATGTCCCCGGTAGTCGCCCGTGCCGAGTGGTACGCGTAGTAGTGGTACAGCGAGGAGACGACGGGTACGTCGTTCGGCGACCGGAAGCGGGAATGCTGGGTGGTCCGGTGCGCGTGCGCGTAGACCTGCTCGATCTCCGCCAGGACGCTGCGGCGCAGGGCGTGCGGGGTGTGCTTCATCTTCTGGGAGATGACGGTGCCGAACTGCTGGGCGATGAGTCCCCTGCTGTTCTTGCCCGCGGCGTTGACCGGCAGGTCCGCCGGGTCGGCGCGGCCGGAGGGGATCAGCGCGTTCGACCGGAAGGACTTGGACAGCCCGTTGGGGTGGAAGAACTTCCCGGGCTGCACAGAGCGGCCGAGGAAGACGTCGTCGTTCAGGTAGAGGAAGTGCTCGGAGAGCTCCGGAATGTGGTGCAACTGACTCTCGATCGCGTGGGAGTTGAACGTCGGCAGTGCGGCCGGGTCCGAGAAGATCTCGCTGTGGTCGACCACCCTGATCCCGGGGAAGGCGGTGTCGAGCCAGGAGGGCACCTGGCCCGCCGTGACGAGGAAGATGGTCCGGACCCAGGGCGCGTACTGGTGGATCGACCGCAGCGAGTAGCGCAGTTCGTCACGGCTGACGTAGCGCGAGTCGTTCGCCGCCTGCTCGTGCAGGGTGTCGTCGCCGGTACCCCGGTCCAGGACCCGCCGGGTCGCCTCCTTGCGGGCACGCCAGACGGGGTCGGAGTCGTCGACCCAGGTGTAGACGACGTCGATCGGGAAGAGGTGGTCGTCGGGCAGGGCGGCGGCGAACTCCGGCAGGGTGCGGGCCTGTCCGGTGGTGTACATGGCCGGCACCGCGCTGAATCGTTTCTGCTCGGTGCTGCAGCGGCCCGCGTCCACCGGGACCTCGGCGACCACACGGTTGGGGCGGGGTGCGACGAGCCGCCCCTCCCGCTCGGCCCAGAACTCGATGTCACAGCCGTGGTCACGGCCGAAGACCAGGTTCCCGGTCGGGTCGCAGACGTTCCACGCGACGCGCACCACGAGTTGCGCGCGCAGGGCACGCCAGCTCGCCGCCGGTGCGCCCGGGCGCACCGGCCCCGGGGCGACACCGCCGACATAGCCGGGGTGCTGCCCGCAGGCGGTCCGCAGTACGTCCTCCACATCGGGGCGCAGGCGTTCCGGGACCGCCACGCAGGGGTGGGGCGACGCGGTGCCGCGCACGCAGAAGTAGTCGATCCCCGCCTCCTCCAGCAGGGTGACCAGGATGTGCAGGTTCCGCGCCCGCGCGGCCCAGGCGGTGATCCCGGGCACCTCGACGGCCCAGCGGTGACCGCCGTCGGCGCGTACGACCCGCAGCGGTCCCGCGGAAGTGTGCCGCGCGCCGGCCCGGCGACCGCTGCCGACCACCCCCGCCACCAGGGCGGAACGTGCGGCGTCCGCGGCGCTCAGTGAGCGCATCACCGCGGTGCGCAGCGGACGTGGCACCCGCCGGACGATCTGCCGCCGGGCTCCGACCGGCACGAGCGACCGGTACGTCGAGACGAGCGCGCTCGCCTCGGGATTGTTCCCACTCACTGGTTTTCGCACCATCCACGTCCATGCGGCAGCGGACTGCCGGACCAGGCCGTCCCGCCACCGCGCGAGGCGCACACGGTCACAGCCACCCCCTCGATCCCTGACCGGTCGATGACGGGTGAGCCCCCCTGCGGTCGCGCGCCCCCCTCATCCCCAGGCCCTGGTCCGCGACCGCCGGAACACTCCGGACGAAGCCGGCAGGTTCTATGCGACAATAGTTTAACCTTCAAAGCTGCGCGTATCTTCACCGTACATTCACTTGACTGTCAACTGAGCGTCCACATCGCGAAAAGCGGTTGTGAAGACGGTGTGAACAGAGGGTGCCCGATGGGTCTATAGTTCGGGCACGCCACGGCGTCAGAGCCGCGCAGGCCCGGTTCCTCCCCCCACTCGTGCCCTGCCCACGTGCGAACCAAGGCATCGAACCAGTCAGTTGAGGAAGGAACCGACATGACGCATGCCCCGACGGAGCCGGGCAGCAGCGGATCGAGACACGAGCCGGCGGACGGTACGGCCGGCGGGCCGCCGCGCCGTCGTCGCCGCGTCGTCCGCTGGATCGTCGGCTGTGCCGTGGTGCTGCTCGCGGCCGCGGGTGCGACGGGCTACTGGCTCTACAGCGACCTCGACGGCAACATCAAGGGCATCGACATCGACAAGGCGATCGGTGACGACCGGCCCGAGAAGTTGCCCGCTTCCGGACAGAACATCCTGATCCTGGGCTCCGATTCGCGTGCCGGCGCCAACGCCGCGCTGGGTACGGGCGACGTCTCGGGGGCCCGGTCCGACACCGCCCTGGTGGTGCACATACCCAAGGGCCGGACCAGGGCCGTGGCCGTCAGCATCCCCCGTGACACCCTGGTGACCCGGCCCGAGTGCACCGAACCGGACGGCTCGACGGTGGCGTCCGCGAAGCGGGTGATGTTCAACTCCATCTATTCACAGGTCGGTCCCGCCTGTGTCGTCAAGACGGTCGAGCAGATCTCCGGGGTCCGCATGGACCACTACGTCGAGATCGACTTCGCCGGTTTCAAGGGACTCGTCGACGCGATAGGCGGCGTGACCGTCACCGTCGGCCAGGACATCCACGACACCTCCAGCGGCCTGGACATCACCGCGGGCACCCATCGGCTGAACGGCACGCAGGCCCTGCAGTTCGTCCGCACCCGGCACGGCATCGGAGACGGCAGCGACCTCGGACGCATCGGGCTCCAGCAGAAGTTCCTGATCGCCCTGCTCACCGAGATCAAGCACCAGGACCTGCTGGGCAGCCCCGCCAAGGCCTACACCATCGCCGACAAGCTCACCGCGTCGCTGACCACCGACTCACAGCTCGCCTCCCTCACCAAGCTCGCCGAGTTCGGCCGCAGCGTGAACGGTATCGACCCGGCCAGCATGGACACGATCATGCTGCCGGTGCGCTACGACACCCAGGACCCCAACCGGGTCGTGGCCGCCCAGCCCCAGGCGAACCGGCTGTGGCGCGCCCTGCGGAAGGACGAGGCCGTCCCCGCGTCGGCACGGAAGTCGCCGGCCCGGGGCGGCGGCACCCCCTGAGAGCGGCGCCGGTGCCCCCGCGGTGATCGGCGCCGGCCGTCACGTACGGGGCCTCGCGCGGCCGGCGGCTCAGACCTCCCGCCACGCCTCCAGGGCCAGCCCCGGCTCGTCCTTGCGGCGGGTGAGGAGGAGCCGGCCGGTCGACGGGGACAACGCTGCCGCGACGACCCGGTCGGCGGCGTCGACCGCGAGGGACACCAGCGCGTCGACGGGAAGCTGCGGACCCGATTCCGTCCACCAGGCGCCCGCCGACTCCTCCTCGGTCGGATACGCGGCGAACGCGACCCGGCCGCTCGCCGAACGCTGGGCCAGCAGGGTGCAGTCGTACCCGTCGAGGTCGCAGCGGACCGCGCAGACCGGCCCGGACCCGGCCGCGGGCAGCAGGGCGACGGGCTTGCCACCGGGGCGCCAGGCACACAGGTCGCCCGCATCGTCGGTGTAGAAGACGGTCGTGCTCCCGGCAGAGGTGGGCAGCGCGTGCAGGGTGCCCGGACGGACCGCGGCCTCGGCCGCCTCCTCCAGGACCGGCTGCGCCCCGGGCTCCTCCTGGCTCCAGCGCAGGATGCCGCCCGGGACGGCCGCGTACGCCTCCACCCGCCCGGACTCCCCCGTCACCGCCACCGGTCCCCCCTGGACGTCCCGGCCCTTGAGGTCGCGCCAGGGCTCCCAGCCGCCCTTCTCCTTCTGGGCGAGCATGCTCACCCCGCCGCCCTTGTTGCGCACGAAGACATGGGCGCGGCCCTGCGCGTCGACCGCGACGGCGGGCGTGCCGGTGCGCTCGCCCTTCTTGTCGGGATGGCCGATCGGGTTCCAGTCCAGGGCGGCCAAGAGCGGACGGAAGTGCGTGGAGTGCACGAGGCCGGACTCGCCCTTGGTGGTGGGCCGCCAGGAGACCAGGTGGGCGTAGTCGTCGGCGCCCTGGCCGACGGCGAGGACGGGGTGGAGCTTCTGGTCGCCGCCCACCGTGCGCGGTGCGCTCCAGGGGCCGCCGGGTGCGCGCTCCGCCCGGCACAGGACGGCGTCACCGGAGGGACGGTAGACGCTGAGGCGGCCGTCTCGGCCGCGTAGGAGCCAGTCGCCGTTCACCGGTTCACCATAAGCCGGGGCGGCCGGCCGCCGTGGACCGGCCCTCGCCGGACGGCGGCCGTGGGACCCTGGTCGCATGGAAGCGCAAGGCCCCTTGCTGGTGATCGTCGACGCCGCGAACGTCGTCGGGTCGGTGCCCGACGGCTGGTGGCGGGACCGGAAGGGGGCCGCCGAACGGCTGCGGGACCGGCTGGCAGCGCAGGGGCTGCCCGGCCGCCCGAGCCCGGTGGAGATCCTGCTGGTGGTCGAGGGCGCGGCCCGTGGCGTGGAGTCCGTGCCCGGGGTACGGGTGGACTCGGCGCCCGGCAGCGGCGACGACCGGATCGTCGAGCTGGTCGCCCAGGAACCCCGCCGCCCCCGGCTGGTCGTCACGGCCGACCGCGAACTGAGGTCCCGGGTGACCGAGTTGGGGGCTGAGGTGACCGGCCCGCGGACGGTACTCGGCTAGGGCCTGGCGCGAAGGTCCCGTCGTCCGCCGCGACGGGGTGCCCCGGCACCGCGCGAGCGCGGCGGGGCGGGGAGGGGGCGGGGGAGGCGCCCGGCCCGCGCTGCTCCCCCGTCACCCTGGCGTACAGCACCGCCCCGTCCACCCTCGCCACCGGCTCGTAGCGTGCCGCCAGGAGCCGGCCGAGGCTCGGCACGCGGTCGGGGGCGTACGGCCGGCCACGGGAGTCGTCGACCACCAGGGCCGGGGCGTGGGCGGTCAGCTCCGCGCGGAAGACGGGCCAGGCGCCCGCGACGGCGTACTCCTCGCCGACCTGAGGGCCGTCCCGGCCGCCGCTGTAGTTGGTGAGGAGGCCGGCGGTGAGGTAGCGGCTGGCCGGGGTGCGGTCGGCGAGCCAGTACGTCTCCGGGTGTATGCCCCACAGCAGGACACGGTCGGCGGGCCCGGTGTGCCGGGCGACGGCGGCGGCGAGGCGCTGGGCGTGGGCGAGCTCGGGGCGGGGTGCGAGCAGGCCCCAGGTGAGGAACAGGGCGCAGCAGCAGGCCGAGGTGAGGACGGCGGCGGTCAGCCGTGCACGGGGCAGCAGCCGCAGCGCGGCCGTCGCCGACAGCACGATCGGCGGGATGAGCTGGAGGTAGTAGTGGCCGAAGAAGTGGAAGCCGAGGACGACCGCCACCGCCGAGGAGGCCGCCCACAGCCACAGGTCCGCCGGTCCGGTACGGGCCGCGCGCGCCGCCCGCACCACCGGTGGGACCAGGCCCGCGCAGGCCACGCCCAGGATCGCCGTGTTGGTCAGGGCCCGGCCGAGGACGTGGAGTCCGGAGCCGGCGAAGGAGGCGTACGCCCCGGAGCCGGTGACCGTCCAGAACAGGAAGCCCGCCGGGTCGGTGACCAGGGCGGCACCCAGCACCGGCAGGACCAGTCCGGCGGCGAGCCGTGGCAGGGCGGTGCGCGGGGTGCCGGAGCGGTGCAGCAGCCAGACCACCGGCACCAGCACCGCCCCGCCGGTCTGCTTGGCGAGGAAGGCGCCGGCGACGGCCAGCCCGGCGGCGCCCCAGCGGTGGCGGTCCGCGCACCACATGGCGGCGGCCGTGCAGGGCAGCATGAACACCTCGAAGCCGGCGGCCTGCGCGTCCTGCGGGTTGAGTCCGACGGAGAGGAGCAGGTACAGCAGCCCGGCCGTGCGGCCCGCCCGGTCGCCCCAGCGCCGCCGGGCCAGTGAGGCCAGCAGTGCGGCGGTGAGCAGCTGCGCGAGGACCGCGAGTACCCGGACCGGGGTGAGCGTCGCGGAGCCGTGGACCGCGAACGCGGCCTCGTACAGCCAGGGCACGAGCGGCGGCTTGCGGTCGACGACCGTCTCGTACAGCCGGCCGCCGTGCGCCAGCATCCGGGCCTGTACGGCGAGGTAGCCCTCGTCCGGGTTCCACAGCGGCCGGGCGAAGGAGGGGATCCTGGTGGCGCAGGCCAGCGCCGTCAGCAGGGGCAGCAGCCGGGTCCAGTACCCCGGGCGGACGGCTGCGGACCGTGGTGGGGCGAACGGCGCGGCGAGCATGGACAGCACGCTATCCGGCGCCGCGCCCTCCGACCGGCCGGGACATACGGGACGGAACGGCGACGGGAGTGACGAGGTGTCGCTCAGGCGTGTTCCGGTCGGGCCGTGTTCCGGTCAGGCCGTGTTCCCGTCGGGGGACGCGACCTCGCCGTCCGCGGTGTGCTCGCCCCGTGCGAGGCGGCTGTGCGAGCGGCTGTAGAGGAAGTAGACCAGGAAGCCGATCGCCATCCAGATGGCGAACCGGAGCCAGGTCTCGGCCGGCAGGTTCACCATCAGCCACAGTGACGCGCACACCGACAGGATCGGGACGACGGGCACCCACGGGGTCCGGAAGGACCTCGGCAGGTCGGGACGGGTCCGGCGCAGGATGATCACGCTGATCGCGACGACGACGAAGGCGAAGAGCGTGCCGATGTTCACCAGTTCGGCGAGTTCGCTGAGGCTGGTGAACCCCGCGACGACCGCGATGACCACGCCGAGCAGGATGGTCGGCCGGTACGGGGTGCGGAACTTCGGGTGGGTGTGGGAGAAGAACCGGGGCAGCAGTCCGTCGCGGCTCATGGCGAAGAAGATCCGGGACTGGCCGAGCAGCAGGATCATGCACACGGTGGTCAGCCCGACGGCGGCGCCGAAGCTGATCAGGCCCGCGTACCACGGGTGCCCGGTGGACTTGAACGCGTCGGCGAGCGGCGCGTCCACGGAGAGCGCGCTGTACTTCTGCATGCCGGTCACGACGATCGACACGGCGACGTACAGCGCGGTGCAGATGATCAGCGAGCCGAGGATGCCGCGCGGGACGTCGCGCTGCGGGTTGCGCGTCTCCTCGGCGGCGGTGGCCACGACGTCGAAGCCGATGAACGCGAAGAAGACGACCGAGGCCGCGGTGAAGATGCCCATGACACCGAAGTTGGAGGGCGCCCAGCCGAACATCAGCTGGATGAGCGGTGCTTTGAGGTTGCCGCCCGCCGCCACCGGCTGTGACTCGGGGATGAACGGGTGGTAGTTGCCGCTGTGGACGAAGAAGGCGCCCGCGATGATGACGACGAGGACGACGGCCACCTTGATGGCGACGACGACCGAGGTGACCCGTGCGGAGAGTTTCATGCCGAGGACGAGGACGGCGGTGAGTACCAGCACGAGGGCGGCGGCGAGGATGTCGAACCCGAAGCCGGGGTTGGCGTCCCGGCCGCTGAGCGCCGCGGGCAGGTGCCAGCCCGCGTTGTCCAGCAGCGAGTGGATGTAGCCGGACCAGCCGACGGCCACCACCGCCGTGCCGAGCGCCAGCTCCAGCACCAGGTCCCAGCCGATGATCCAGGCGGGGAGCTCGCCGAGCGAGGCGTAGGAGAAGGTGTAGGCGGAGCCCGCGACCGGCACCGTGGAGGCGAACTCGGCGTAGCACAGGGCGGCGAGGGCGCAGACGACGCCGGCCACCACGAAGGCCAGGGAGACGGCGGGCCCCGCGGTGTTCTTGGCCGCGGCGCCGGTCAGGACGAAGATGCCGGTGCCGATGATGACCCCGACGCCGAAGACCGTGAGGTCGAGCGCGGACAGGGATTTCCTGAGCGCGTGTTCGGGTTCCTCCGTGTCGAGGATCGATTGTTCGACCTTCTTCGTCCGGAAGAGGGTGCTGCTCACGGGCCTACCTCCCACACGTTCGTCGTCCTCGACATGATCGAGAGGGCTGGGGATGCGTATGCCCCGGCACAGGCAGGTTCACGCAAAAGAGCCGGTTCCGCCACCGGGAAATACGGGGGGGGAACCGGCCCTCGGCCATGACGGTCAGCCGCGCACGGCGGTCAGTCGCGCGCGGGCTCCACCGAGTCGACCTCGGCGGCCGGACGCTCGAACCTGCCGTCCAGCTTGGCGACCAGCCCGGTGACCTGACGGGCGATGTCGGGTGCGGTCAGCCCGATCTCGGTCATCACCTCGGCACGCGAGGCGTGGTCGAGGAAGCGGGGCGGGATGCCGAAGTCGCGCAGCGGCATGTCGACGCCGGCGTCCCGCAGGGCCTGGGCGACGGCCGAGCCGACGCCGCCCGCCCGGCTGTTGTCCTCGACGGTGACGACCACACGGTGCCGCTCGGCGAGCGGGGCCATGGCCTCGTCGACGGGCTTGACCCAGCGCGGGTCGACGACGGTGGTGGAGATGCCCTGCCGGTCCAGCAGGCCGGCGATCTCCAGGCACATGGGAGCCAGGGCGCCGACGGAGACGAGCAGCACGTCGGGCCGGTCGGTGCCGGGCTCGCGCAGCACGTCCATGCCGCCGACACGGCCGACCGCCGGAACGGCGGGGCCGACGGCGCCCTTGGAGAAGCGGACCACCGTCGGCGCGTCCGTGACCTCGACGGCCTCGCGCAGCTGGGCGCGCACCTGGTCGGCGTCGCGCGGCGCGGCCAGCCGCAGCCCCGGCACGACCTGGAGGATCGACATGTCCCACATGCCGTTGTGCGAGGCGCCGTCGGTACCGGTGATGCCGGCCCGGTCCAGTACGAAGGTCACCCCGCACTTGTGCAGGGCGACGTCCATCAGCACCTGGTCGAAGGCACGGTTGAGGAAGGTGGCGTACACCGCGAAGACCGGGTGCAGACCGCCGGTGGCGAGGCCGGCCGCGGACACCGCGCCGTGCTGCTCGGCGATGCCGACGTCGTACACCCGCTCGGGGAAGGCCTTGGCGAACTTGTCGAGGCCGACGGGCTGGAGCATCGCGGCCGTGATGGCGACGATGTCCTTGCGTTCCTCGCCGAGCCTGACCATCTCGTCACCGAAGACGGAGGTCCAGTCGGCGCCGGAGGTGGCGATCGGCAGACCGGTGTCGGGGTGGATCTTGCCGACGGCGTGGAAGCGGTCGGCCTCGTCCTGGAGGGCGGGCTGGTAGCCGCGGCCCTTCTCGGTGAGGCAGTGCACGATCACCGGGCCGCCGAACCGTTTGGCCCGGGCCAGTGCCGACTCCAGTGCCTCGATGTCGTGGCCGTCGATCGGGCCGACGTACTTCAGGCCCAGGTCCTCGAACATGCCCTGCGGGGCGATGAAGTCCTTGAGCCCCTTCTTGGCCCCGTGCAGCGTCTCGTACAACGGCTTCCCGACGACCGGCGTGCGGTCGAGGATCTCCTTGGTCCGGGTGAGGAAGCGCTCGTACCCGTCGGTCGTGCGCAGCGTGGCCAGGTGGTTGGCGAGACCGCCGATGGTCGGGGCGTACGACCTCTCGTTGTCGTTGACGACGATGACGAGCGGGCGGTCCTTGGCCTCGGCGATGTTGTTGAGCGCCTCCCAGGCCATGCCGCCGGTCAGCGCGCCGTCACCGATGACCGCCACGACGTGGCTGTCGCGCTCGAGGATCTGGTTGGCCTTGGCGAGACCGTCGGCCCAGCCGAGGACCGTCGAGGCGTGGCTGTTCTCGATGACGTCGTGCTCGGACTCGGCCTGCGAGGGGTAACCCGACAGGCCGCCCTTCATCTTCAGCCTGGAGAAGTCCTGCCGGCCGGTGAGCAGCTTGTGCACGTAGGACTGGTGTCCGGTGTCCCACAGCACCTTGTCCTTCGGGGACTCGAAGACCCGGTGCAAGGCGATGGTGAGCTCTACCACACCCAGGTTGGGGCCGAGGTGGCCGCCGGTCTTGGAGACGGCGTCCACGAGGAAGGTCCGGATCTCCCCTGCCAGCTGGTCCAGCTCCTCCAGGCTGAGCCGGTCCAGATCGCGCGGTCCCCTGATGCGGGTCAGCAGCGGCACCCGTGCCTCCTTGCAGTAAAAGCTGATCGAGCTGTTGCCGGGCTCGACGAGTCTAATGTTCCGATGTTGCGCTCGGCGTCCGGGCGGTGCGTCTTGCGTCACGCGATCGGCGGTACCCCGCACAGGGGCGCCCAAGACACGCACATGCCCGGCACCTTGAAGGCACCGGGCAACCGGAGGGGCGCGGGGCAGCACCTGTGTACGCGGCTGCGCCGTAACGCCCCGAAGGGGCGCGGGGAACCGCGCGGCCGGCCGCTCACGGCCGGCACCCGCAGAACCACCGCACCCCTTACGGCGCGACCGCGCTCACGCTCGGCCGGCGGCCTTCTGACTGCGCCGCGACACCGAGTCGATGACCACCGCGCCCAGCAGCACCGCGCCGGTGATCATGTACTGGATCGAGGTGTTCATGTTCAGCAGGTCCAGGCCCGTCTGGATCGACTGGATCACCAGCATGCCCAGCAGCGCCGACCACACCGATCCCCGGCCACCGAAGAGGCTCGTACCGCCGATGACCGCCGCGGCGATCGCCAGCATCAGTGTGTTGCCGCCACCGGCGTTCAGCGTGGCGCTGGCGGTCTGGCCGGCGAAGAACATGCCGCCGAGCGCGGCGAACCCGCCGGAGATGGCGAACACGGTGATGCGGACCATCGGCACGCTGATACCGGCACGGCGGGCCGCCTCGATGCCGCCGCCGACCGCGAAGACCTTGCGGCCGTAGGTCGTACGGCGCAGCACGAAGTCCACGACGACCAGCGCCGCGAGGAAGATCACCAGGGCGTTGGAGACACCGGCGGAGTTGTTCAGTACGGCCGCGGCGGCGAAGGACACCACGGCGAGCAGGCCGACCCGGACCAGGATCTCGCTGGTGGGCCGGAAGGGCACCCCGGCCGCCCGGCGGCGGCGCTGCTCGTTGAACGAACCCACGAGCGTCAGCACCACGCCGAGGCCCGCCAGCAGGTAGGCGCCGACGATGGCCTGGTCCATGAAGAAGGAGTTCTGGCCGAACAGGTGCACGGGACCGGAGTCGGCCGGGATGTTGATCGTGCCGCTGTCGCCCAGCAGCCACAGCATCAGACCGTTCCAGCCGAGGAAGCCGGCCAGGGTCACCACGAAGGCGGGCACGCCGATCTTCGCGAAGAACCAGCCGTGCAGCGCGCCGATGCCGACGCCGGTCACGATGGTGAGGATCAGCGCCAGCCAGCCGTTCATCCCGTGGTTGACCACGAAGACGGCGAACACGGTGGACGCGAGGCCGCTGACCGAGCCGACCGAGAGGTCGATCTCACCGAGCAGCAGCACGAACACCAGGCCGATGGCGAGCATGCCGGTGGCCGACAGGAAGTAGCTGATGTTGGACAGGTTGTCCGCGCTCAGGAACCGGTCGTTCTGCGCCTGGAAGATCGTCCAGATGATGATCAGGCCGATGAAGACCGGCAGCGAACCGAGCTCGCCGCCCTTCACCTTGCGCTTGAACTCGGTCCAGTAGCCCTTGAAGCCCTCTTCGCGGACCAGCAGGCGCGGGTCGACGACGGGGACGGCCGCGGACGCGGGGTCCTCGACGGAGGCGGCGGCGACCTTGGACACGACCGGCTCCGGGTCCTTCTTCACGGTGTTCGACGTCTCGCTCACTTTGCCGCCTCCGCGGTGCGACGCCCCGCACGACGGGTCACGGCGTTGTCCGTGGCACCGGTGATCGCGGCGATGATCTCTTCATGGCTGGTGTCCTTCACGGGGAAGGAGCCGTTGTTCCTGCCCAGGCGCAGCACGGCGACCGTGTCCGCGACCGCCTTGACGTCCGCCATGTTGTGGCTGATGAGGATGACGCCGAGGTTGCGCTCACGCAGCCGCTCGACCAGGTCGAGGACCTGCGCGGTCTGCTCGACGCCGAGGGCGGCGGTGGGCTCGTCGAGGATGACGACCTTCGGGTCACCGATCAGGGCGCGGGCGATGGCCACGACCTGGCGCTGGCCACCGGAGAGGCTGGCGATCGGGATGCGGACGCTGGGGATGCGGATCGAGAGCGTGCTCAGCAGTTCACGGGCCTGCTTCTCCATCGACACCTCGTCGATGACGCCCCGGTGCAGCAGCTCGCGCCCCAGGAAGAGGTTGCCGACCACGTCGAGGTTGTCGCACAGCGCGAGGTCCTGGTAGACCGTCGCGACGCCGAGCCCCTGGGCGTCGTGCGGCTTGTTGATGCTGACCGGCCGGCCCTCCCACTCGATGACGCCCTCATCGATGGGGTGGACACCCGCGATCGTCTTGACCAGGGTGGACTTACCTGCGCCGTTGTCGCCCACCAGGGCGACCACTTCTCCGGCGTGGACCTCCAGCTCGACGTCGGTGAGGGCCTGGACCGCACCGAATCGCTTGGAGACTCCGCGCAACGCCAGCACGGGCGTAGCGGACACGTGAACCATCTCCTTCGCCGCCTGACCGGCGGGGATGCCGCGCTTGGGGGCCAGGCGCGGAGGGACGTGCGAATGCACGTGGTCAACAAGATGAACATGCGCGAATCCGTCGCCTTTGGCAACGGGTCCGTCCGACGCCCGCCCGGCAGCGGGGTATGAAGGCCGGGCGGGCGTCGGAGGAGTTCGCGGTTCCGCCGGGCGGTCACCGGCCGCTCGGGGCGGCCGGTACCGGCGGGGGGTCACTCGTGCGAGCGGGTGACTACTGGAGGCCGGCGGTCTTGCAGGCCTTGGCGAACTCGGCGGTGCAGATGTCCTGGACGGTGTAGAGCTTGTCCGCGATCACCGTGTCCTTGATGTTGGCCTTGGTGACCGACACCGGGGTCAGCAGCTGCGAGGGCACCTTGTCGCCGGAGCCGCTGGTCAGCGTCTGGTTGGCGAGGGACTTGATGTCCTTGCCCTCGACCAGGTTCACCGCGAGCTGGGCGGCGGCCTCGGCCTCCGGCTTGAAGGCCTTGTAGACGGTGGAGGACTGGGTGCCGGCGACGATGCGCTGGATACCCGCGAGCTCAGCGTCCTGACCGGTCAGCGGGATGCCGCTGATGCCGGCGCCCTTGAGGGTGGTGGCGATGCCACCGGCCATGCCGTCGTTGGCGGAGTAGACGCCCGCGATCTTCTTGGCGCCCAGCTGCGTGATGGCCGCCTTCATCTTCTGCGCGGCGACGGAGTCCTTCCACAGGCCGGACTGCTCGTAGGCGATGTCGACCTTGCCGTCGAGGGCCTCGTGGGCACCCTTCTTGAACTGGCCGGCGTTCGGGTCGGCGTCGTCACCGTTGATCATGACGATCTTCGACTTCTTGGTGGCCTTGGAGCCGAGCGAGTCGAGCAGCGCCTGGCCCTGGAGCTCGCCCACCTTGACGTTGTCGAAGGAGACGTACGCGGAGACCGGGCCCTGGGCGAGGCGGTCGTAGGCGACGACCTTGATGCCCTTGTTCACAGCGGTCTGGACGGAGGACTTGATGGCGGCGGCGTCCTGGGCGCTGATCACGATGACCTTGACACCCTTGGTGATCATGCTGCTGACCTGCTGGGCCTGCTTGGCGGCGTCACCGGCGGCGTTGGCGTACTCGACCTTGCAGTCCGAGCACAGGTCCTTCACCTTGGCCTCGAAGTACGGCTTGTCGAACTTCTCGTAGCGCGCGGTGACGCTGTCGGGAAGCAGCAGGCCGATGGTCTTGCTGCCACCGGAAGAGCTGCTGCCGGAGTCGTCCTTCTTGTCGCCGGCCTTGCCACAGGCGGCCATCGACAGGGCCATCGAAACCGCCGCGGTTCCGATCACGACTCTACGCATCGTTGCGTTCATTTTGGGGGTGCCTCCCTGACAGGGCCGCAGCGCTGCGGCCGAGGTGGCTGGAAGTCAACTCGGCCACACGTGCGACGTCAAGAAGTAAATACTTAACGAGATGGCAACGGCGTCATTCGTTCTCTAAGTGAAGGCGGGTGTGGCGGCCGCCATTGTGCCGTCCAAAAGGGTTGAATCACCCATCTCACTGAGCGCCAGGGCCAGGGCTCCGAGCACCTCCGCGCGGCCCCCGAGGGCCCCCGGGAGCACCGACAGCTGGCGGGCGGCACTGGGGATGGCATAGCGCCCGACGGACTCCCTGATCGGCCCCAGGACGAGCTCGCCGGCCTCGGCCAGATCGCCGCCGAGGACCACCCGGCTCGGGTTCAGCAGGTTGCAGAGGTTGGCCACGCCGCTGCCGACGTGGCGTCCGACGTCGGCGATCACCCGCCGGCAGCCCGGGTCCCCGTCCCGGGCCAGCCGCACGATGCCCTCCATGGTCAGGTCGGTGCCGTGGCTGGGCTGCAGGAGCGGGAGCACGTAGCGCGCCGCCGTGAAGGTCTCCAGGCAGCCGCGGTTGCCGCAGCGGCAGACCGGCCCGGCCTCGTCGAGCGTGATGTGCCCGATCTCGCCCGCCGTGCCGCCGGGGCCGCGGTAGATCTTCCCGTTGATCACCAGGCCGGCGCCGACACCGCTGGCGACCTTGATGTAAGCAAGATCACGTACGCCGCGCCCGCTCCCCCAGACCAGCTCGCCCAGGGCGCCGAGGTTGGCGTCGTTGTCCACGTGCACGGGCACGCCGAGCCGGGCTCCGAGCTCCTCGGCCGGGCGGGCGCCGGTCCAGCCCGGCAGGATCGCGGTCGAGCCCAGCGTCCCGGACTCCACGTCGATCGGGCCGGGCACGCCGACGCCCACGCCGGCGATCTTGGAACGGTCGACGCCGGTGGCGTCGACCAGACGGTTGACCAGTTCCTCCGCCCGGTCGAAGCCCTGGCTCGCGGAGGCGTCCACGTCCAGGGGCTCGGACTCCTCGGCGAGCACCTGGTGCGCGAGGTTCCCGATCGCGACGCGCAGGTGGGTGTGGCCGAAGTCGACGCCGATGACGATGCCGGCGTCACCGCTCAGGGAGACGCTGCGGGCCCGCCGGCCGCCGGCCGAGGTCGGGGTGACCTCGACGGTCCCGCTGTCCTTCAGTTCCCGCACGATGTTCGAGACCGTCGCGGCCGACAGACCGGTCGTCCGCGCGATCTCGGCCTGCGTGAGCGACCCGGCCAGCCGCACCGCCCGTACGACCCGTTCCAGGTTGGCTCGGTGCAGCGACGACTGCGACCCCGGAGTCTCCATCGACCCATCCACTCCCGCCATCGGCCGGGCGACCCCTGCGCCGCCCGTGGCCCAGGTCACATCCGCGGAACCGGGCCACTTACAAGTTATGAACTCCAAGCTCTGCTGAACGGCTTGCCGCAGTCAAGTCCTTGACGGAAATCGCTCTCGCTTGTTCTGTTCCGCCCAGGACACCCCCCGGACACCCGGAGGCCACCCCCGAGCAGGGCGGCGGCCCGCGACGCCGCGGGATTCCGGGGGCTCAGGGCGGGATCGGCGGGGTGTACGGGCGGCGGTGCGCGGGCGGGCGGAGTCGTTCGGGCGCGAAACGCTCCGGTGGGTGCCGAACGGTGTCCGGAGGCCGGAATGCGCATCGCGGGCGCAAAGATCAGGCGTCCGGCACTGATGCGGACGGCCCGTGGGCGTACCCCCGGACGTGCGGGCGGGCCCGAGCCCCCCCGGCCCGGCAGGACCCGGCCCGGCACCGTGCACCGCGCGGCACGCGCACAGCGAAGGGGGCGGGCGGAGAGCGTGTGCGCGGCCCCGGCCGGCCCGGGCCACCGCTCCCGCCGGGTGTGCGGCCCCGCGCGGGCGGAGGGACGGCGCCGGCCCTTCACCGGCACCGCCCGCCCGGAGGACCGCCGTCCTGCGGCCCACCGATCCGGCGGGCCGCAGGGCGGCAGGGCGGGGTCGCACGCGGATCGGCGCGGCCCCGCGACGGCCCGCGGGCGGCCCGGCGGAGCGCGGTCGGCCACCGGGCGGTGAAAGCCCTTTCTGCTCCGCCCCGGCGGCTTCAGCGCCCTGACGGCTTCAGCGCCCCGCCCGCTCCGATGCCCCGGCTACTTCAGCGCCCCCGCGGTGAGCCCCTGCACCACCTGCCGCTGGAAGACGATGTACGCGGCGAGCACCGGCAGCATCGCCATCACCAGACCCGCGAACAGGCCCGACCAGTCACCCTTGTAGCCCTGGCTGGCGGCGAGCTGGACCAGGCCCTGGGTGAGGACGCGTTTGTCGGGGTCGGTGTTGAGGACCGTGGGGAGCATGTACTGGTTCCACTGGCCCAGGAAGTTGAAGATGCCGACGCTGATCAGGCCGGGCTTGGCCATCGGCAGCATGATCTGGAAGAACGTCCGGGTGTGCGAGGCGCCGTCGACGAAGGCGGCCTCGGCCACCGAGGTCGGCAGGGTGCGGAAGAAGGCGGTCAGGAAGAACACCGTGAAGGGCAGCGAGTACGCGATGTAGACCAGGATCAGGCCGTGGATGGTGTTCAGCAGGCCCATGTTGTTCACGACGTAGAACAGCGGGACCAGTGCCAGCATGATCGGGAAGCTCATGCCGCCGATGAACAGGTAGTAGACGAAGCGGTTGCCCGGGAAGTCGAAGCGGGCCAGGACGTAGGCCGCCATCGAGCCGAGGACCAGGGTGCCGACGAGCGAGCCGCCGACCACCAGGACCGTGTTCAGGAAGTAGTCGCTCATGTGGGCGTCGGTCCAGGCCCGCGCCCAGTTGTCGACGTGCAGCTTGTCCGGGAGCGACCAGGGCGAGTCGAAGATGGAGCCGTCGTCCTTGAAGGACGTCATGACCGCCCACAGCAGCGGCATGACCACCATGACCGCCCAGATGACGAGGATGCCGTGCGAGAAGGCGTTGAGGACGTTGCCCGCCCTCCTCGGCCCGGGCACCGGCGCGCCCGGCCCGTCCGCCGTCACCGCGGGGACACCGGAGGCGGCCGGGACCGGGACGGGGCTCTCGGGGGTCCCGGGGGATTCCGTCGTCTTCATCGGATCAGAACTCCAGCCGCTCGCGACGGCCCAGCCGCATCACGACCGCGGCGAAGGCCAGCGTGACGACGAGCAGGGCGACGCCGATGGTGGTGGCGTAGGCGGCCTGACCGTCCCGGAACGCCTTCTGGTACACGTACAGGACCATCACGGTGGTCGAGTAGTCGGGGCCGCCCGGCCCGGTCGTCATGATCTGCACGACCGCGAACGACTCGGCGCCCAGGGCGAGGATGCCCATGTAGATCCAGCCGGACTGCACGGTGTCCCACAGCAGCGGCAGGGTGATGCGGAAGAACGTGGTGGCGCGGCCGGCGCCGTCCAGCAGGGCCGCCTCGTACAGGTCGGAGGGGATGGAGGCCATGCCCGCCGAGAACAGGACCACGAAGAAGCCGACCGTGGACCAGACGAGCACCGCCATCACGCACCACAGGGCCAGGTTCGGATCGCCCAGCCACAGCGGCTGGACGTGGTCGAGGCCGATCCCCCGCAGCAGCGAGTTGATGGCGCCGCTGTCCGGGTTGTACGCGAAGGCGAACAGGAGCGAGACGATCGCGATCGACAGCACCTGCGGGAAAAAGTAGACGATCTTGTAGAAGGAGGAGCCCCGGACCCCGGAGATCACCGGGCCGCCCCTCCTTCTCCGTCCGCCCACGTTGATCATGAAGGCGAAGAACAGCGCCAGGCCGATCGTCACCAGCGGCAGCACGACCGCGAACAGCAAGCTGTGCCGCAGGGACTTCCAGAAGATCTCATCGCCGAACATCCTCCTGTAGTTGTCCAGGCCGACCATCTCGAAGTCGGGGCTCAGGCCGGTCCAGTCCGTGAACGAGTAGGAGATGGACTGGATGAACGGCCAGACCACGAAGAGCGCGTACAGTCCCAGGGGCAGCGTCAGGAACCCCACGATGAACCGGTACTTGCCGTGCTGCATCGCCACTCCGGTGCCGATTCGGGTACGGGCTACTGGTGCTTGTAGTGCTTGATCGACGTGTCCTTCGCGGCCGCGTCGGCGAAGCCCTGGATCTTCTTGACGGTCTCCGCCGGGGTGGCCCGTCCGGCCATCATCTCGCCGAGACCGGCCACACCGATCTGTTCCTTCTGCAACTGCACGTACCAGTCCTGCAGGCGCGGGTTCACCACGTTGTCGCCGGCCTTCTCCAGCGCGGCCACGCCCGACTTCAGGCCGGGGGTGAGGGTGATGCCGGAGGTGCCGCCGTTGTACGCGGTCAGCGACTTCACCTTGGCCGTGAAGTTCTTCGAGGACGCCTCGCTGAGCATGATGCGCAGCTGCTCCATGCCGCCCTCGGGGTTCGCCGCCTTGGCCGGGACGACGAAGGGCTCGCCGCCGGAGGCCCAGATGGTGCCGAAGGGCATCTTGTCGGAGGAGTCGATGCCGGTCGGCGCGGAGACGGCGAGGCCGAAGTCCTCGGGGATGACGTTCGCCGACTCGTTCTCCACCCAGGAGCCGTTCGGGATGAACAGCGCCTTGCCCTTGGCCCAGGCGGTCTGTGACTGGATGTGGTCCAGGCCCGGGGTGCCCTGCAGCACGTACCCCTTCTTGTAGAGCTCGTAGTACGCCTCGAAACACATCTTGACGGCCGGGTGCTTCCAGGCGTTGGGCTCGAGGTTGTCGATGGCGTCGAGCACCTCACGGCCGCCGACCTTGCCGATCATCGGGTAGAGCGAGAAGGGGAGGTAGTACGGGTACTTGCCGGCGTAGGTCCAGCCCGCCATGCCCTTCTTCTTGGCCTTGGCGCACACGGCGAGCATCTGGTCCCAGGTCTCGGGGTACTTCTCGTCCAGCGAGTCCAGGGCCTTCTGGGAGTACCAGACGCCGTACACCGTGTAGGCGTAGTACAGGATCCAGACCGGATCGCCGTCGAACTGGCCCATCTCCACGATGCCGGGGCGCAGGGTGTCGCGGACCTTCTTGCCCGGGTCGTCGTACGACGGGGCGTCCAGCAGCCCGGTGAGGTCGGCGAGCTGCTTCTTGCCGACCAGGACGCCCATGTCCATCTGCTCGGCACCGGAGTTGTCGATGAGGTCGGGCGGGTTGCCCTGGTTGAAGCGGGGCTGGAGCGTGGACTGGATCTTCTGGGTGGCGGAGAACTTCACCTTCGCCTTGGGGAAGTCCTTCTCGTAGATCTTCACGGCGTCCTCGGCGTACTCCTTGCCGAAACCGCCGTCGAACAGGACGAACTCCATCTGCGCGCCGGCGTTGACGCCGAGCGGGTTCTTCGCGCTCTTCTTGCCCGTCTTGGCCTTGTCCTGGCCGCCGCCGCCACCGCTGGCGCACGCGGACAGCAACCCCGCCGCGGGAACGCCCATCAGACCGAGGGCCGCGGATCGCTTGATCAGATCCCGTCGGCCGACGCCTTCGGTACCGTGGTTCGCTGCGGAAGTGGATCCCATGCTCAAGTCCTCGCCTTCTCCAGGACTCAGGCGGTGAACCGGATCCTCCCGGCACCGCGGTCGGGTAGCGCTGGGTCGTGCAGGAAACACCGAGTCGTGCAGGAAACGCCGACAGGTATAGTCCACTTCTCGGCGGCGGAGCAAGATCGGAGGCAAGGTTGGCCATCGGTCTTTTCCGAGTTGAGACCTCGCGGAAATATCAGCCTCCCACCCCTTCCTCACCGGAAAAATCCCCGCCATTAGGCCTGAATGCCACGCCCAACGCCCTTGACATCATTCGGCACTCGACTCCCTACTGGTTCTTGCGTCCCGCAGTTGACAACGTTGTCCGGTGACCGGGCGCAGGGAGGGTTTCCGTAGATGCAGCGGAGAACTCGGCGCGGAGGGACCCGGGCGGCCGTCCTGGCGGCCGCCTTCGTCATGGCGGCCGGATCACAGGGGGCCGCGGCCGCCCTGCCCGCCAAGGCATCGGCCGCCGAACGGGAGTTCGCTTCCTCGTTCGAACAAGGTGATCCGGCGCCGGACTGGCTGAACACCGTCGACACCGCGCCGGACGGCACCGAGCGCGCCTCGGGTGTAGACGGCGGGTACGGCACCGGCATCCCGGGCAACGTGACCGACCATGTCACCGAGGTGCGGGCCGACGGCGAGAACACGGGCGCGGGCGAGGTGAAGGAGAACCTGGTCGACGGCGAGCCCGGCACCAAATGGCTGGCCTTCGAGCCCACCGGCTGGGCCGAGTTCGACCTCGACAAACCCGTCAAGCTCGTGACGTACGCGCTCACCTCCGCCAACGACTTCGCCGAACGCGACCCGCGCGACTGGACGCTGAAGGGTTCCACCGACGGCAAGGACTGGAAGACCGTCGACACCCGGTCGGGCGAGTCCTTCTCCGAACGGTTCCAGACCAGGTCCTACGACCTCACCGAACCGGCCGAGTACCAGCACTTCCGCCTCGAGATCACCGGGAACGGCGGCGCCCCCGACCTCCTGCAACTCGCCGACGTACAGTTCTCCACGGGCGGCGGGGGCGGCCCGGTACCGCAGGACATGCTCTCGCTGGTCGACCACGGCCCGAGCGGCTCGCCGACCGCGAAGGCCCGGGCCGGGTTCACGGGGAAGCGGGCACTGCGCTACGCCGGACGGCACACGGCGGCCGGCCGGGCGTACGCGTACAACAAGGTCTTCGACATCGACGTGCGGATGACCCGCGACACCCAGCTGTCGTACCGTCTGTTCCCCTCCATGGCCGACGGCGACCGCGACTACGACGCCACCAACGTCTCCGTGGACCTGGCCTTCACCGACGGCACCTACCTGAGCGACCTGGACGCGGTCGACCAGCACGGCTTCCGGCTGTCGCCGCGGGGACAGGGCGCGGCCAAGGTGCTCTACGTCAACCAGTGGAACGACGTGGTCTCCCGGATCGGGACGGTGGCGGCCGGGAAGACGGCCGACCGGATCCTGCTGGGGTACGACTCCCCCGGCGGGCCGGCGAAGTTCCGCGGCTGGCTGGACGACGTGGCGCTGCGGCCGGTCGCTCCCGAGAAGCCCAGGGCACACCTGTCCGACTACGCGCTGACGACACGGGGCACCAACTCCTCCGGCAGCTTCTCGCGCGGCAACGACTTCCCCGCGACGGCGCTGCCGCACGGCTTCAACTTCTGGACGCCGGTGACCAACGCGTCCTCGCTGAGCTGGCTGTACGAGTACGCGCGGGCCAACAACGACGCCAACCTGCCGACCGTCCAGGCGTTCAGCGCGAGCCACGAGCCCAGTCCCTGGATGGGCGACCGGCAGACCTTCCAGCTGATGCCGTCCGCCGCGGCGGGCACTCCCGGCACCGGCCGTGCGGCACGGGCGCTGGCCTTCCGGCACGAGAACGAGACCGCCCGGCCGTACTACTACGGGGTGCGCTTCGAGAACGGGCTGAGGGCGGAGATGACGCCGACCGACCACGCGGCGGTGCTGCGCTTCACCTATCCGGGCGCGGACGCGAGCGTGCTCTTCGACAACGTCACCGAGCAGGCGGGCCTCACCCTCGACACGGAGCACGGTGTCGTCACCGGCTACTCCGACGTGAAGTCGGGCCTGTCGACCGGGGCGACCCGGCTGTTCGTGTACGGCGTGTTCGACAAGCCGGTGACGGGCGGCGACGCGAGCGGGGTCAAGGGCTGGCTGCGCTTCGACGCGGGCGCCGACCGCACGGTCACCCTGCGGCTGGCCACCTCCCTGATCAGCGTCGGCCAGGCGGAGGACAACCTGCGCCAGGAGATCCCGGACGGCACCTCCTTCGACACCGTCAGGGCGCGCGCCCAGCGGACCTGGGACCGGCTGCTCGGCCGGGTCGAGGTCGAGGGCGCCACGCCCGACCAGCTGACCACCCTCTACTCGGGCCTGTACCGGCTGTACCTGTACCCCAACTCGGGCTTCGAGAAGGCCGGCGGCAAGGACCGGTACGCCTCCCCCTTCTCCCCGATGCCGGGCCCGGACACCCCGACGCACACCGGCGCGAAGATCGTGGACGGCAAGGTGTACGTCAACAACGGCTTCTGGGACACCTACCGCACGACATGGCCGGCCTACTCCCTGCTGACCCCCACTCAGGCGGGCGACATGGCCGACGGTTTCGTGCAGCAGTACAAGGACGGCGGCTGGACCTCACGCTGGTCCTCGCCCGGTTACGCAGACCTGATGACCGGCACCTCCTCGGACGTGGCCTTCGCCGACGCGTACGTCAAGGGGGTCGGATTCGACGCGGTGGCGGCGTACGACGCGGCCCTGAAGAACGCGACCGTCGTGCCGCCGACGCCGGGCGTGGGCCGCAAGGGCATGAGCACCTCGCCCTTCCTCGGCTACACCAGCACCGCCACGCGCGAGGGCCTGTCGTGGGCGATGGAGGGATACGCCAACGACTACGGCATCGCCCGGATGGGCCGGGCCCTGTACCGGAAGACGGGCGAGAAGCGCTACAAGGAGGAGTCCGACTACTTCCTCGACCGCGCCCAGGACTACGTCCACCTCTTCGACGGCAAGGCGGGCTTCTTCCAGGGCCGCGACGAAAAGGGCGCCTGGCGGGTCGGCTCGTCGGCCTACGACCCGCGCGTGTGGGGCTACGACTACACCGAGACCAACGGCTGGGGCTACGCCTTCTCCGTCCCGCAGGACAGCCGGGGCCTGGCCAACCTGTACGGCGGCCGCGCCGCCCTCGCCGACAAGCTCGACCGGTACTTCGCCACCCCGGAGACGGCCTCCCCCGACTTCGTCGGCTCCTACCGCGGTGTCATCCACGAGATGACCGAGGCGCGGGACGTCCGGATGGGCATGTACGGCCACTCCAACCAAGTCGCGCACCACGTCATCTACATGTACGACGCGGCCGGCCGGCCCTGGAAGGCGCAGGCCGCCGTCCGTGAGGCGCTGTCCCGCCTCTACACGGGCAGCGGGATCGGGCAGGGCTACCACGGCGACGAGGACAACGGCGAGCAGTCCGCCTGGTACCTGTTCTCCGCGCTCGGCTTCTACCCGCTGGTCATGGGCAGCGGCGAGTACGCCATCGGCTCCCCGCTGTTCAGGAAGGCGACCGTCCATCTGGAGAACGGCCGGGACCTGGTGGTACGGGCGCCGCGGAACAGCGCGCGGAACGTCTACGTCCAGGACCTGACCGTCGACGGCCGCCCCTGGACCTCCACCTCGCTCCCCCACTCGCTGCTCGCCAGGGGAGCGGTCCTGGACTTCCGCATGGGCCCCAGACCCTCCGCCTGGGGCTCGGGCCGGAACGCGGGGCCGGTCTCCCTCACCCGGGGCGACGAGGTGCCCACGCCCCGCGCGGACGTCCTCGAGGGCGACGGCCCGCTGTTCGACAACACCTCGGCGACACAGGCGACGGTCACCTCGGTGGACCTGCCGGTCACCGGCCCGGCCAGGCCCGTCCAGTACACGCTGACCTCGTCCGCCGACCACACGAAGGCCCCGACCGCCTGGACCCTGGAGGGCTCCGACGACGGTGCCGCCTGGCGGACCGTGGACCGCCGCTCGGGGGAGTCCTTCCGGTGGGACCGCCAGACCCGGGCGTTCACCGTTTTGAAGCCGGGCCGCTACGCCAGGTACCGGCTGGTGCTCGACGGGGAGTCGACGCTGGCGGAGGTCGAGCTGCTGGCCTGACCTCCGCCGCCGGCGGCGGCCGGGGCGGGTGCCGCGCGGGGCCCGCCCC